>DATJRL010000051.1:0-7723 GCA_035504785.1 Caulobacteraceae bacterium | reverse complement strand
ATGATGGCGCGCATCATCTCCTCGTCGGTGACGCGGTAGGGGAAGTCGACGGTCAACCCCTCGAGGTTGGCGGTGATGCGGCTCTGGCCGATGCCCTCGCTGATCGAGTTGCCTTCGGCCCGCAGCTCGCCATGGGCGTAGTGCTCGTAGAGCGAGGCGCCGCCGGGGTCGGCGAGGCCGATGGCGACATCGGTGCGGCGCGCGCGCAGCGCCTCGGCGACGCCCGCCAGGGTGCCACCCGTGCCCACCGAGCAGACGAAGCCGTCGACGCGACCTTTCGTCTGCTCCCAGATCTCTGGGCCGGTGGCGTCGATGTGGGCCTGGCGGTTGGCGACATTGTCAAACTGGTTGGCCCAGATCGCGCCCGCCGGCTCCTTGGCGTTCAGCTCCTCCGCCAGCCGCCCGGAATAGCGGACGTAGTTGCCCGGATTGGCGTAGGGGACGGCGTCCACCTCGACGAGCTCGGCGCCCATCAGGCGGATGGCGTCCTTCTTCTCCTGGCTCTGGGTGCGCGGGATGACGATGGTGGCCTTGTAGCCCAGCGCGCGGGCCACCATGGCCAGGCCGATGCCGGTGTTGCCGGCCGTGCCCTCGACGATGCGGCCGCCCGGCTTCAGCGTCCCGCGCCGCTCGGCGTCGCGGATGATCCACAGGCCGGCGCGGTCCTTCACCGACTGGCCGGGATTGAGGAACTCCGCCTTGCCCAGGATCTCGCAGCCGGTGGCCTCGCTGGCCTGCCGCAGGCGCACCAGCGGGGTGTTGCCGATCAGGTCGAGCACGGAAGCGGCGGTCATCGCCGCTAAATCGCGGGCCCGCGTCGTCGGCGCAAGGATTAAGATCGCTATTTCAGTCTCATCCCGGCCGGACGGGAGGCGCTCAGGCCGCGGGCTGTACGCCGGCGAGCCAGCCGTCGACGGCCGGCACGATGGCGTCGGCGCCTTGGTAGCCGCGGGTGACGAGGGCATAGGTTCCGTCGGCGTTGGGGCCGACAATGAGGGTCGGGAAGCCTGTGGCGCCGGCGCGCTGCGAGATGGCGTAGTCGCGCCAGGTCTCGTTCCTGAGGCCCTCGCCCTGGAGTTCGGCGGCGAAGGCCTCCCGGTCGAAGCCGAGGCTGGCGGCGAGGTCCGCCAGCACCTCGGCCCGCGTCACGTCACGGCCCTCGGCGTAAAAGGCGCGGTGCGCGGCGGCCAGGAAGTCGAGCCCCGTCTCGCTGCTGGTGCGCCGGGCGAGCACGACCGCCCGGGCCGCCGGATCGGTGTCGTAGACGAAGCCCTCGCGATCCGCCCAGCCGGCGTCGAAGGGCACGCCCGCGAGGGCGCCGATCTCCTCCCAATGATGCACCAGGCCCCGCCGGGCTTTCTCCGGCATCGGCTCGGCGGTTCCCGGCCGCAAGCCGCCCATGACCAGGCGTATGGGCAGCACGTCGCGATAGCGGCGGCGCAGCGTCGTCACCACGGGCGAGAAGCCGTAGCACCACGAACACATCGGGTCGGCGAAGTAGATGAAGTGAAGGCCGTCCATGGGGAGCCTCTGATCTGAACGCCCAATGTAACGCGCTTTCGCCCAGGTCCGTCACCCCGGGCGGACACCCGCGAGGCGGGTGGGAGACCCGGGGCCCGAAGCGCCGCGACCGAACTGGTGGCTCAAGGGGGAACCGGAGGGTCCGGCCCGGCTCGGCGCGGCGGCGCGCCGCTTGACCGGGGTGACGCGGCGCTTCAGGTGCGCGTCAAGCTCAGCTGGACGACGTTGGTGCGTTCGGTGCGAAAGCCCGCCTCGCAGTAGCCCAGGTAGAACCGCCAGAGCCGGCGGAAACGCTCGTCGAAGCCGAGGCTCTTGATATCGTCCCAGGCGGCCTCGAAGCGGCTGGCCCACTCGGCGAGGGTGTCGGCGTAGTTCTGCCCGAAGCGCACGACGTCGCGCCACTCGAGTCCGGCGCGTTCGGTTTCCTCATGCAGCCGCTTCTCGGACGGAAGCATGCCGCCGGGAAACACGTACTTCTGGATGAAGTCGGCGCGGCGACGGTATTGCGCGAAGAGTTCGTCGCGGATGGTGATGATCTGCAGACCGGCGCGTCCGCCGGGCGACAGCACATCGCGGATCTTGCGGAAATAGAGCGGCCAGTACTCTTCCCCAACCGCCTCGAACATCTCGATCGACGCGACTCGGTCGAACTCGCCCCGGACGTCGCGGTAGTCGACGAGGCGAATGTCCGCCCGCTCGGCAAGACCCTTTTCGAACAAGCGCTTGCGGGCGAATTCGTACTGCGCCGGAGAGATGGTGATGCCGGTGACCCTGGCGCCGACTTCACCGGCGGCGAACTCGGCGAATCCGCCCCAGCCGCAGCCGATCTCCAGCACGTGGTTGTCGGGTCCGAGGCCGATCTGGCGGGCGAGGCTGGCGTATTTGTTGCGCTGAGCCTCGCTCAACGACTGGCCGGGCCGCTCGAACCGCGCCGCCGAGTAGGTCATCGAGGGATCCAGCCAGCGGGAATAGAAGGCGTTGCCCAGGTCGTAGTGGGCCAGGATGTTGCGCCGCGCCCCCGCCCGGCTGTTGCGGCGCGCCAGGTGCGCCAGGGAGTTGGCCATCCGGTAGAAGACCCCGCCGGTCAGCAGACGGGTCAGTCGGTCCAGGTTGGCGGTGAAGGCCTCCAGCAGAGCCGACAGGTCCGGAGTGTCCCACTCGCCGGCCATGAATCCCTCGCCGAAGCCGATGTCGCCTCCGGACAGAACGCGAGATAGGAAACGGAAGTCTTTGATAATCAAATGCGCCTTTGGTCCAGGCTCGGTTCCCTCTACGGGCACCTCACGGCCTGACGGGAGGACGAACACCAGCCGGCCGTACCGCCAATTCTCGCGCGCGATCGAAAGCACGGTGCGGAACGCCGCGGGCGCCCGGCGCAGTTCGCTGTCCTCCGTTGCGGCGATCACGGCTCTTGAACCGTTCAACTTCGCCTCCAGCGTTTCTTTCTTTGCGGACACAATAACACTGTTGTTCGGCGGGACCAGCCGGCGGACGGTGGCTTGCGCCAATGTCCTCACGCCGTGTACGGCCGGGACCTGAAATCGGATCGGAGCGCGATTTGTCGGTCGAACCCAACGCGGTGGTCGAGGTGGGGGTGGAGGGCGCCGCCCCGGTGCGCATCGGCAACGCCGAACGCCTCTCCCTGATCGCCGGGCCTTGCGCGCTGGAGAGCCGTCAGCACGCCCTGGAGATGGCGCACGCGCTCAAGGAGATCGCGGCCCGCCGGAACGTGGGCCTGATCTTCAAGACTTCCTTCGACAAGGCGAACCGCACCTCGGTGAATTCCGAGCGGGGCATCGGCCTCGGGCAGGCGCTGCCGATCTTCGCCGAGATCCGCGAGGCGACCGGCCTGCCGGTGCTTACCGACGTGCACGAGATCGACCACTGCGCGCCCGCGGCGGAGGTGATCGACGTTCTGCAGATACCCGCCTTCCTGTCGCGCCAGACCGACCTGATCGTGGCCGCGGCCAGAACGGGGCGGCCGTTGAACATCAAGAAGGGCCAGTTCCTCGCGCCCTGGGACATGAAGGAGGTGGTGGGCAAGGCGCTGTCGGCGGGGAACGCCAACGTCATGGCCTGCGAGCGCGGCGCCAGCTTCGGCTACAACAACCTCGTCTCCGACATGCGCGCCTTGCCGATCATGGCCGAACTCGGATGTCCCGTGGTGTTCGATGCGACCCACTCGGTGCAGCAGCCTGGCGGGCGAGGGACCGCCAGCGGCGGCGACCGGCGCTTCGTGCCGGTGCTGGCCCGCGCCGCGGTGGCGGTCGGCGTCGCCGCGGTGTTCATGGAGACGCACGAGGACCCCGACCGCGCGCCGTCGGACGGGCCGAACATGATCCGGCTGGAAGACTTCGAGCCGCTGATCGAGGAGCTGCTCGAGCTCGACGCCCTGGCCAAGCGCCGCCGCGCCAACGGCTGAACCGCTGGACTTTTCCACCGCCCTCCGATTGAACCTTGCGTGACTGGTGGCGTCCGGAGCCCGCGAGCATGGATCTTTCCGGCCTGCAGCAGCGTCTTCAGCTGATCGCCGGTTGCCGGGTGGTGGCGGTGGGCGACGTGATGGTCGATCGCTTCGTCTACGGCGAGGTGGCGCGGATTTCGGCCGAGGCGCCGATCCCGGTGATGGCGCGTTCGCGGCAGAGCGTCATGCTGGGCGCCGCCGGCAACGTCGCGCGCAACGTCGCCGCGCTCGGGGCGGAAGTGGCCCTGGTGGGAATTGTCGGGCGCGACGACGGAGCGCGGGCGGCCAAGGAGCTGGTCGCTGCGGAAGCTCGCGTCCAGGGGTATCTGATCGCCGACCCCGACCGACCGACCACGATCAAGACCCGTTTCGTATCGTCCGGGCAGCAGTTGCTGCGCGTGGACGAGGAGGTGGCGCGGCCCATCGCGGGCGACGTGGAACGGCGGTTGGTCCGCCTGCTCCACGAGGCGGCGCGCGGCGCGAGAGCCGTTTTGCTCTCCGACTACGGAAAGGGTGTCGCGACGCCCGCGGTCATCGAGGCGGCCCGCGCCGCGGCGGAGCGCGAAGGCGCCCTGCTGATGGTCGATTCGAAGGCTCGCTCGTTCGCGCGCTACGGTCCCGTGGACATCGTCAAGCCGAACGCCGCCGAGTTGGCCCACGCGGTCGACCTGCCGACCGAGACCGACGAAGAGGTGGAAGCGGCGTTGATGCGGGCGCTCGCGCTCTGTCAGTGCAAGGCGGTGCTGGTGACGCGATCCGCGAAGGGCATGTCGCTCGGCGTACGCGATCAGCCAGTGCGCCACTTCCGGCGGCCGCCCCCGGAGGTGTTCGACACCTCGGGCGCCGGCGACACCACGCTGGCGGCGGTCGGGGCGGCGCTCAGCGCCGGCGCGGCGCTGCACGAGGCGATCGAATTCGCGCTGCTCGCCGCCGGCGTGGCGGTGCAGAAGGCGGGCACCGCGGTCGTGACGCCCGATGAGATGATCGAGGCGGAGATCGTCGAAAGCGTGGCGCCGGCGGAGGCCAAGATCGCCAGCGTCGAGCGAACGGCCCGCGAGAGCGCGCGCTGGCGCGAGCGGGGGCTGAAGATCGGCTTCACCAACGGCTGCTTCGACATCCTGCACCGCGGCCATATCGCCTACCTCGCCCAGGCGCGGGAGTGGTGCGACCGGCTGATCGTGGGCGTGAACTCCGACCGTTCGGTGCGGGTGCTGAAAGGCGAGGGGCGGCCGGTGAACGACCTGGAGTCGCGCGCCCTGGTGCTGGCGGGCCTGCGTTCGGTGGACCTGGTGGCGCCGTTCGACGACGACACGCCGCTGAGGCTGATCGAGGCCGCCCGGCCGGACGTGCTGATCAAGGGCGCGGACTACAGTCTCGACGGCGTTGTCGGGCGCGAACTGGTGGAGAGCTGGGGCGGCGAGGTGCGGCTCGCCGATCTGGTCGAGGGGCACTCGACGACGGCCACCATCAAGAAGATGTCGCGGCAAGCCTGATGCGCCGTCTGGTTCTGGTCACCGGCGGCGCGGGCTTCATCGGCTCGAACATCGTCGCGCGGCTCTGCGCCGACGGCCGCGACGTGGTGGTCTGCGACTGGCTGGGGCAGGCCGACGAGCAGCGCTGGCGCAATCTCGCCAAGCACCCGATCGCCGATCTGATCGCGCCGGAGGAAACCTTCGACTGGCTGGCGCGGCGCTGGCGCGAGGTCGAGGCGGTGGTTCACATGGGGGCGATCTCGTCCACCACCGAGCCGGACGCCGACAAGATCCTCCGCAACAACTTCGCTCTCTCGCGGGACCTGTTCCGCTGGTGCGCCGATCACGGTCGTCGGCTGGTCTATGCCTCCTCGGGGGCGACCTACGGCGGCGGCGAGCGCGGCTTCGACGACGACAACGATCCGGGGGCGCTGGCGGCGCTGCGGCCGCTGAACGCTTACGGCTGGTCGAAGGCGCTGTTCGACCTCTTCGCGGCGCGTGAGGCGGGCAGGGGGCATGCGCCGCCGCAGTGGGCGGGGCTGAAGTTCTTCAACGTCTACGGCCCCAACGAGGGCCACAAGGGCGCCATGAAGTCGGTGGCCGCGCAAATCTGGCCGGACGTGGCGCGCGGCCATGCGGTGCGGCTCTTCAAGTCGCATCGCCCCGATTGCGCCGACGGCGGCCAGCGCCGCGACTTCGTCTATGTGCGCGACGCGGCGGACGTGGTCGCGTGGCTGTTGGAACGCGGTGACTCCAGCGGCATTTTCAACCTGGGCTCGGGCCGCGCGCGCTCGTTCAAGGAGATGGCCGAGGCGGTGTTCGCGGCCGCGGGGCGCCCGCCGCAGATCGAGTACGTCGACATGCCCGAGACGCTGCGGGGTCGCTACCAGTACTTCACCGAGGCCCGGATGGAGCGACTGCGCGAGGCCGGCTACGAGGGCCAGTTCACCGCGCTCGAGGACGGCGTCGGCGACTATGTGCGCGGCTTCCTTTCCCAGCCGGATCCGTATCGATGACCGAGCTCCGCGCCACCTGCTGCG
Organism: Caulobacteraceae bacterium; assembly: GCA_035504785.1. GTDB lineage: Bacteria > Pseudomonadota > Alphaproteobacteria > Caulobacterales > Caulobacteraceae > Acaudatibacter. The sequence continues at coordinate 1,226 of DATJRL010000051.1, read as the reverse complement.
TCGTCGGCGGCGGGCCGGCGGGGATGATGCTGGGCTTGCTGCTGGCGCGCGCCGGGGTCGAGGTGGCCGTGCTGGAGAAGCACGCGGATTTCCTCAGGGACTTTCGCGGCGACACCGTGCATCCGTCGACTCTGGCCGTGCTCGACGAACTCGGCTTGCTGCAGGCGTTCCTCGAGCGCCCGCACGACGAGCTGCAGCGGCTCTCGGGACAGGTGGGCGACGAACTGGTCCACATCGCCGACTTTCGGGGCATCCCGGGCGTGGCGCAGTTCATCGCCATCATGCCGCAGTGGGATTTCCTCGATTTCCTGGCGGGCGCGGCGAAGGCCTATCCCGAGTTCCACCTCCACATGTGCGCGGAAGCGGTCGACCTGATCCGCGAAGGCGATCGCGTGGCTGGCGTACGGGCGAAGACGCCCGAAGGCGACGTGGACATCCACGCCGACCTCGTGGTCGCCGCCGACGGCCGCCAATCGACGCTGCGCGAGCGCGCCGACCTCGAGGTGGAAGACCTCGGCGCCGCGATGGACGTGCTCTGGCTGAGGCTGCCCCGGCATGCGGGCGACGCAAACGCAGCGCTCGGCCGGCTGCTCGCTGGACGGATGATGGTGCTGATACCGCGCGGCGACTACTTCCAGTGCGCCTATCTGGTGAAGAAGGGCGGCGCGGACGCGGTGAAGGCGGGCGGCCTGGACGCGTTCAAGCGCGACATCGAAACCATTGCGCCGACGATGGCGGGCCGCACCGACGGGCTGAAGAGCTGGGACGACGTCAAGCTGCTCACCGTGGTCATCGACCGGCTGAAAACCTGGTGCGCGCCGGGCTTGCTCTGCATCGGCGACTGCGCGCATGCGATGTCGCCGGTGGGCGGGGTCGGCATCAATCTCGCCATTCAGGACGCCGTGGCGGCCGCCGGTCTGCTCTGGGCGCCGCTGAAGGACGGGCGGCTCGCGTTGGCGGACCTGCAAAAGGTGCAGCGCCGGCGCGAGTGGCCGACCACGACCACGCAGCTTGGCCAGATCCTCGTGCAGAACGCGGTGATCGCGCCGACCCTCAATGGCGCGACGCCGCGGCCAGGATGGCCGGTGCGGCTGCTCAGCCGCGCGCCGTGGCTGCAGAGCCTTCCGGCGCGGTTGGTGGGGTTAGGGGTGCGGCCGGAGCACGTGCGCTCGCCGGACGCGCATGTGGGCTCCGCCTGAGCCAGCTGAAGGCCTTATGCGCGCTCG
>DATJRL010000050.1:0-3327 GCA_035504785.1 Caulobacteraceae bacterium | reverse complement strand
CGCGAGCAGCGCTTCCTCACCCGCGGCCGGGTCTTCACGCCCGACGAGCTGACCGCGCTGGAGGGGTGAGAGCGGCGACGTCGAGGATGGCGCCGATCACGGCGTCCGGTCGATCCGTGTGGAGCGTGCTGTGGCCCGCGTTCTCTAGCGTGCGCAGCTCGCCCTGCGGCGTCGAAGCGGCGAAGGCGGCGTAGATCTCATGCTTGCGCGCGTTGAGTCCCATCAGGCTCGCCGTCGAGGCGAATGGGGCCATGAAGGGATCGATTCCCATGGCCGCTAACACGATCATCGGGACGTCGGGGAGGGCGCCGCCCGCGCGCAGCTCTTCGAACACTTCGGTCTGCAGCGTCTTGGCCTCCTGTAGGCTGCGAGACCACGCGCGCAGGTGGTAATCCACCAGCGTTTCTCTCAGCCCCTCGGGCCAGCAGGCGAACATCCGGCGGAACAGCGACCGGTAGAACCGCGCTGGTCCGGCCAGGAGCGGTAGGAGGCCGAGCGCTTGACGAAATTGCGCCGCCAGATTCGGGCCCGGGATGGCCGCATAGCCTTCATGCGCTGGGTCGAGCATCACGAGGCCCGCGATGTCCGCGGCAAACAGTTGGGCGAAGCGCCGCGCATACGCGCCTCCTAGCGAGTGGCCGACCAGGACATAGGGCGGTGGGATGTCCGCCACCTCGAGCAGGCCGCGCAGTTCCTGAGCCACCTCGGTCGCAGTGCGTGGCAAGCGGACCGGATCGCTCCAGCCCGTCCCTCCGCGGTCGTAGAGGACGGAGGTCGTGTGGCCGGCGATCTCCTGGTGAACATTGAGGAAGTCCAGGCCGATCAGGCCGGCGCCGGGCAGGAAGACCACGGCCGGGCCACCTTCGCCCGCGCGGCAGAGCGCGAGGCGGCGGCCTTCGACAGCGTAGAGGTTGCCCGAAGGTGGGGCGGATGCGGCGGAGGTTCGGGTCATGATCGCCATCCAAATTATACCGTAAGTATTTTATACCGATGGTACTATTTTGGGCCGATGTCAAGCGACGACGAACGGCGGCTTAGGGGCCGAAAGCGGGAGCGCACGCGCGCGGCGCTAGTGGCGGCGACCGTGGAGGTGTTGCGCGAAAAGGGCTTTGCTGGCGTGAGCCTGGACGAAGTCGCCTTCCGGGCCGGCATGACCAAGGGGGCGATCTATTCCAACTTTGCGGGCAAGGCTGATCTGCTGCTGGAGGCGATGCGCGCCCAAGGTCTGACTCTGACCCCGCCGGAACAGCCGCCGGCGAGCCTCGCCGAAGCCGTCGACGCCCTCGCGCAAGGGCTGGCGGACATGGTCGGCCGCGCGCGGCGCGAGGGGGCATTCCTGGCCGAGTTCCAGTTGCAGGCCCTCGCCGATCCGGAGCTTCGCCGAGGTCTTGGCGAGCTCTATGCCGCCAACTTCGGAGCGAGCGCCGCCGCCCTCGCGGCCCTGCCCGACCTCGGACCGGGCATGACGCCGCGCGAGGTCGCGGTCACACTGCAATCGGTCGCTCTGGGCTTTCTGGCCCAGTCATTTCTCACGCCGGATGAGGTCACCCCGGCCACCATCGCCGCCGCATTCTCGGCCCTTGCCCGCGGCCTGGCGAAGGCGTGAAGTTCCGACCTCCGCCGTCAGCTCCGGCCAGCGCGCCTTCGCCTTCGCGATGATCTGGGGCAGGCCGCGCGCGTGGCGGGTCGGGTTGGGGCGAATGCGCAGGGCGAAGAGGTCGTCCAGGCCGAACGGGGCGAAGATCGTCAGGCGGTCGTCGGGTTCGAGGCGCACGCCGACCGAGAAGGCGGGCGCCGCGAAGCGCTCTAGCGCCTGCGCGCTGGAAGCCAGCGGCGAATAGGGCTCCCCGAAGTGGTCCTCGAACCAGAGGTGTACGCGGGCCTGGTTGCGTACCTCCACTAACTCGCGCAGCGGTGGCTCGAACGCCGCCGCGACACGCCGGATGACGACGTCCTCGGCCTCATAGGAAATGTCGGAAGCGTCGAAATAGCCGAGGTCGTAGTCGGAGAGCCCGTGGTCGAGCGGACGTCCGGTGAGGTGGTTCCAGATTGGGCCGTAGACAGCTCCCGAAAAGACCAGCCAGTCGGGCAGGTCAAGGGCGCGGACGGTTCGCAGGACCTGCATCAGGCCCTCGGCCTCGCGCAGGATTGTCTCCATCCGCGCCTCGAGCGCCGTCATCGGCCTCTCACCGGCCAGGCGTGGTCGAGCGGACCGTGGCCGGCGCCCAGGCCCGGCGCCCGCGCGATCGCCTCGGCGACATAGGCGAAGGCGCGGGCGACAGCCCGGTCGAGCGGAAGCCCTTGCGCCAGGCCAACGGCGCACGCGGAGGCGAGGGTGCAGCCCGTGCCGTGCATGTGGCGGGTCTCGACCCGGGGACCTTCGAAGGTGGTCTCTCCGGCTGGCGTCATCAGCACGTCGGTCACTCGGTCGCCGGCGATATGTCCGCCCTTCATGAGCACGGCGGCCGCGCCCGCTCTCAGAAGGGCTTCCCCGGCGCGGTGAAGATCTTCGGTGGTGTCTACCGCCAGGCCGGTGAGCGCCGCCGCCTCGGGGGCGTTGGGCGTGAGCAGGGCGGCGCGGGGCACGAGGAGGGCTTTAAGGGCGCTGAGCGCAGGGGGCTCAAGAAGAGCGGCCCCGCCCTTGGCGAGCATCACCGGGTCGATCACCGCCGGAACGCCGCGCGCGCCGTCGAGCACGCCCGCGACTGTCTCGATCATCTGCGTCGATCCCAGCATGCCGAGCTTGATCGCGTCCGCGCCAATGTCGCCGAGCACCGCCTCCGCCTGGGCTTGGACGAGGGCTGCGGGCAGGGAGAAGACCTCGGCGACGCCCAAGGTGTTCTGCACGGTGATCGCGGTGATCGCCGTGGCCGCATAGCCGCCCAGCGCGGTGATCGTCTTGATGTCCGCCTGGACGCCGGCGCCCCCACCGCTGTCGGAGCCGGCTATGGCGAGGACGCGGCCCAGAGGCTCAGCCATCCGATCGGGCGCCTTGAATCGCTTCTGCCACCGTCAGGGCCTGGACGGTCTCGCGCACGTCGTGGACGCGCACCATCGCCGCGCCGGCCTGCGCCGCCGCCACGGCGACGGCGAGTGACCCGCCCAGGCGGTCCTGGGGATCCATCGCCGTAGTGTCGATCTTGCGAAGGAACCCTTTGCGGCTCGCACCGACCAGAAGGGGGAAGCCGAGGCGGGCGAAGAGGTCGAGGTTGGCGAGCAGGGCGAGGTTGTGGGCCAAGGTCTTGCCAAAGCCGATGCCCGGATCGAGCCAGATCCGTTCGTGCGCCACGCCCGCGTCGATCGCAGCCTCGGCCCGGTCGAGGAGGA
>DATJRL010000049.1:0-34394 GCA_035504785.1 Caulobacteraceae bacterium | reverse complement strand
CAAGGCAAGCAGCGCAGCGACACCTGCGCTAAGGCCAATACGCATGGGTCCCCCTATTCAAAGCGACCGAACCCACGGTAGCAGTGACATCGAGCGCAACAAGCCCCGTTGAGCAAAAGGCGAAGTTCCGCTTGGGGTCGGCAGCAGGCATTGGCTTCGTGCCGGACAGCGGACTCGCCAGCGTCGTGGTTGGGAGGCGAATAGGGCTAGGAACGGACTCTGGAGCCGCGCCCGGCCCGACTGTCTGCCGCCTAGGAGGCGTCCTGCTCGGGCGGCTCGATGCGGATTTCGCAGTTGATCCCACGCATCTGCTGCACGGTGATCTGGTTCTTGCCGACCTTCCATTCGGTCGTCACGTACATCCCGTTGACCCCGTCGGTGTGATGGGGGCCGAGGCGCTTGATCATGTAGGTGCGAAGCGCCCCGCAACGCTTGTCGTCCGCGGTCGGGAGCAGGAGCAGGATCGTGTCTAGGCGCGAGTCGGCGGCGGCGCCGGCGTACTGCAGGTTGACCGTGAACTCGTAGGGACCGACGACAGCGCCGCCGTCGACCGTATCGTAGTCGTCTTCCCCCACTAAGCCCGCCGGGGAATGCGCCTGGCCGCCAGAGGCGGCGCGGACCTCCGCCCTTGTCATGCCCCAGTGGGCGAAACTCCAGCCGTTGGTCATCTGAGGCGCGTCCGCGCCGGCGGCGGAGAGCGGTGCGACGAGGCAAAGCGCTGAAAGCCACCTGGCCGCCCACTGGGCGAGACGGCGCGATCGCATCATGGCGGCGAGGCTAGCGCGCCGCGCCGCGCCTCGCCAGATGATTTCACACGCTGATCGGAGCGAACGGGCCATGCCCGTTGTGCGCTGCGCGTCGGGCGGCGTCGTGTCGCGCTTGGCGTGGGGACGGAGATTCGTTATCAGCGATCAGTTATCCTTGATCTGGGTCAGGGCGCCATGGCGGCGGCGGCCAGAGCTTGGACCTAACGCGGCACACGCCAAACCAGACCCGGGAGCGCCCATGACCGAAACCGCCACCCTCGCCCGCACGCCGGCCGGCGCAGCGCGAGGTCCCGAGCACTTCGACGTGCTGATCGTCGGAGCGGGCATCTCGGGTGTCGGCGCGGCCTATCACCTGCAGACCCAGTGCCCGGGCCGGAGCTTCGTGGCGCTCGATGCGCTGGACAGCTTCGGCGGCACCTGGTGGACGCACCGCTATCCCGGCATCCGCTCCGACAGCGACCTCTACACCTTCGGCTACCGCTTCAAGCCGTGGGTCGGGGCGCCGATCGCCAGCGCCGAGGAGATCCTGAAGTATATGGGCGAGGTGATCGAGGAGAACGATCTCGCCCGGCATATCCGCTATCGGCACAAGATCCTCGACGCCGCCTGGTCGAGCGCCGACTCGCTCTGGACCGTCGTCGCCGAGCGCACCGACACCGGCGAGCGGCTGACCTTCACCGCGAACTTCCTGTGGATGTGCCAGGGCTACTATCGGCACGCCCGGGGCTACACCCCCGACTGGCCGGGGATGGCCGACTTCAAGGGCCGGATCGTCCACCCGCAAACCTGGCCGGAAGACCTCGACTACGCGGGCAAGCAGGTGGTGGTGATCGGCTCGGGCGCCACGGCCGCGACCCTGATCCCGTCGATCGCCGACGACGCCCGGCACGTCACCATGCTGCAGCGCTCGCCGACCTACTTCGTGCCGGGCCGCAACGTCGACGACATGGCCGACCAGCTGCGCGCGCTGGAGATCAAGGAGGAGTGGATCCACGAGATCGTGCGCCGGCAGCGCCTGAAGATGGGCAAGATGTTCACCGAGCTCGCCTTCAGCGAGCCGGAGGCCGTGAAGCAGCAGCTGCTGGCGGGCGTCTCGGCCTTCGTGGGACCGGAGATCACCGCCGAGCACTTCACCCCGTCCTATCGCCCCTGGCGCCAGCGCATCGCTTTCGTGCCCGACGGCGACATCTTCAAGAAGGTGAAGGAGGGCAAGGCCAGCGTCGTCACCGACGAGATCGAGCGGTTCACCGAGACCGGCATCCGGCTGAAGTCCGGCAAGGAGCTCGAAGCCGATATCATCGTAACGGCGACCGGCTTCGATCTCAGCGTGCTGGGCGACATCGCCTTCACCATCGACGGCAAGCCGCTGGATCTGGCCAAGACCGTCACCTACCGGGGGATGATGTTCACCGGCGTGCCGAACCTGGTCTGGGTGTTCGGCTACTTCCGCGCCAGCTGGACGCTGCGCGCCGACCTGGTGGGCGACTTCGTCTGCCGGCTGCTCAACCACATGCAGGCCAAGGGCGCCAAAAAGGTCGAGGTGGCGCTCCGCCCCGAGGACGAGGGCATGACGCTCGGGTCGTGGATCGATCCCGAGAACTTCAATCCCGGCTACCTGATGCGCTCCATGCACCTGCTGCCTCAGCGCGGCGACAAGCCGGAGTGGCAGCACACCCAGGACTACTGGCGCGAGAAGGACGAACTGCCGGCGATCGACCTGGACGACGCGGCGTTCGTCTATGACGGCGGGCGGGCGGAGGCGAAGCCCGCCGAACGCGCCCGGACGCCGGAGCCGGCGTAGACGGACGCGGGCGACACCCCTCGAATGTCATCCCGGACGAAGTCGCGCAGCGGCGCAGATCCGGGATCGCCTCAGCGCTGGCGGTGGGAAGCAGATCCCGGATAGCCGCCAGCGCGGCTTCCGGGATGACAGAGAATTTCGTTTCACCCGAAGCCGCGGTCGGCGAGCCAGGCGCCGAAGAGGTCGGCCCAGCGGTCGGACGGCAGGCCCTGCGGGATGAGACCGAACCCGTGCGCGCCGCGGGCGAAGATGTGCAGTTCGGCCGAGCGGTCGGCGGCGGACCAGTCGAGGTAGAGCCCTTCGACCATGTGAAAGAGCAGCCGGTCGTCCTGGGCGACGCAGGCGAAAAGCGGCGGCGCGTCCGCGGGGACCGGCTTTCCCCGCGTCTCGCCGCCGTAGATCGGGGCGACGAAGGCGGGCGGCTCTCCTTGCGGGTCCACGGCGACGTCGGCCACCACGAACGCGCCGGCGGAGAAGCCGATCATCCCGACCTTGGCCGGATCGACGCCCCACTCGGCGGCCCGCTCGCGGACCAGGCTGAGCGCCCGGCGGCCATCGTCGGCGGCGACGTCCCGGGCGTGGCCGAGCTCGGACCGGCGTCCGAGACCGTCGAGCAGGTCGTCCATGGCGCGGGGCGCCTTGGCGGCGGTGAGCGGTTCGGCGAGACGCGCGCCGGTGGCCGCTTGCTGCGCGAAGAACCGATCCCGGCTCGCGGGGGTCGGGGCCACGCGGTACTTGAGCAGGAAGGCGGTGTAACCCCGGCCGCTCAGCCAGCGCGCCACCTCCAGGCCCTCGTGCTCCCAGGCCAGCACCTGCCAGCCGCCGCCCGGGCAGACGATCACGCCGACGCCATTCGCGCGCGCCGCCTCCGGGCGGAATACCGTGAGGGTCGGCTCGGAGACGTTGCGCAGGAAGATCTTGCGCTCGGCGACGCCCATCGGCGGCTCGTAGGCCTCCTCGGGCGCGGCGACGCCCTCGATTCGCGCGGCGGCGGCTCGGCCCAGAGCGGGATCGCCTCGCGGCCCTCGGTCCCGATCGTGATGCGTGCGCTGGCGTCGTCGGCCATGTCGTCCTCCTCCGCGAGGGGTCGCGTACCCCACTATGGGGCTGGGAGGCGTCACGCGCCAAGCCCGCGACCCATCGAACGGAGATCACGCAGGTTAGGCTTGGCCGGACGCGGGGTGTTAGACTTCCCTGGCTTGCTGTCTGGAGGTGCAGCCATGAAGCGTCTGGCCCTGGTTCTCGCCGCCGCCTGCGCCCTGCCCCTACACGCCCATGCGATCGATGTCGGCGCGGCCGCGCCGGCCTTCGTCGCCCAGGACGCGGCGGGCAAGCCGGTGAGCCTCGCGCAACTGCGCGGTAGGATCGTGGTCCTGGAGTGGACCAACGACGGCTGCCCGTTCGTCGGCCACATGTACCGCAGCGGCGTCATGCAACGGCTCCAGAAACAGGCGGCGGCGGACGGGGTGGTGTGGCTCACCGTGATCTCCTCGGCGCCCGGCCGTCAGGGGCTATCTCACCGGCCCCGGCGTGGCGGCCTGGAAGGCCGGCGTCGGCGCCCAGCCGGCCGACGTCATCCTCGATCCCAGCGGCGCGCTGGGCCGCGCCTTCGATGCGCGCACGACGCCCGACATGTTCGTCATCGACCGTCAGGGACGGCTGGTCTACGCCGGCGCCATCGACGATAAGGTCTCCACCGACCCCGCCGACGCCACGACCTCGCACAACTACGTCGCGATGGCGCTCGAGGACCTGAGAGGCGGGCGCCCGATCAATCCGTCGTGGACTAAATCCTACGGCTGCAGCGTCAAGTACCAGTAACGGCGGCGTTTGCGCGCCTCTCGGCGGGCAGGTTCCTTCGCCTCGACGCGCGGCCGGGCTGGACGACGGCGGGGCGTCTGCGTGACAAAGGCGGCATGATCCGGATCGGAGTCGATTTCGGCGGCACCAAGATCGAGGCCGCGGCCCTGGACGACGCGGGCGACATCAAGGTGCGCCTGCGGCGGCCCAATCCCGGCACATATGCGACCGCGGTGGAGACCGTGCGCGAACTGGTCGGCCAGGTGGAGAAGGAGGCCGGCGTCGATCGGGCGCCGGTCGGCATCGGCGCGCCCGGCTCGCTGTCGCCGAAAACCGGACGCATGCGCAACGCCAACAGCGTCTGGCTGAACGGCCAGCCGTTCAAGGAAGATCTGGAGAAGGCGCTCGGTCGCGAGATCCGGCTGGAAAACGACGCCAACTGCTTTGCGCTGTCCGAGGCGCTCGGCGGGGCGGCGGCCGGGGCGGAGGTGGTGTTCGGCGCCATCCTCGGCACCGGCTGCGGCGGCGGCGTGGTGGTGCGCGGGCGCACCGTGGAGGGCGTCAACAAGATCGGCGGCGAGTGGGGCCACACCCCCCTCCCCTGGCCGTCGGAGGCGGAACGGGCGGCGCACACCTGTTGGTGCGGGCGCTCGAATTGCCTCGAGACCTGGATCTCGGGCACGGCCTTCGGCGACGACTATAAGCGGGCGACGGGCGAGGTCGTGGGCGGCGAGGCGATCGTCCAGCGGGCCCGCGCCGGCGAGGTTGCCGCGCAGGCGGCGCTCGATCGCTACGTGGACCGGCTGGGCCGGGCGCTCGCCGTCATCTGCGACATCCTGGATCCGGACGTGATCGTCTTGGGCGGCGGGATGTCGAATACGACAGAGCTCTACGGCCGGACGCCGCCGGTCGCCGCGCGCTACGCCTTTTCCGACGTGTTCCTGACTCGGATCAAGCAGGCGGAGTTCGGCGACTCGTCCGGCGTGCGCGGGGCGGCGTGGCTCTGGCCGAAGCCGGCGTGACGGCGCTCTGCCGCGACTGCCTCTGGACCGGCGCGGCCGCCCCGCGCCACTGCCCCGCCTGCCGCTCGATGCGGCTCATCGCCCACGACGAGCTGGATGCGCTCAGCGTCGCCCACCTCGACTGCGACGCGTTCTACGCCTCGGTCGAGAAGCGCGACGCGCCGGAGCTGCGCGACAGGCCGGTGATCGTCGGCGGCGGGGTCCGGGGCGTGGTGACCACCTGTTGCTACATCGCCCGGATGTCCGGGGTGCGTTCGGCGATGCCGATGTTCAAGGCGCGCCAGCTCTGCCCCGAGGCCGTGGAGATCAAGCCCAACTTCGCCAAGTACCGCCACGAGAGCGGGCGGATCATGGAGAAGCTGCGGGCGGTGACGCCGCTGATCCAGACGCTGTCGCTGGACGAGGCGTGGCTCGATCTCTCCGGCACCACGCGGCTGCACCACGCCACGCCAGCGATGACGCTGGCGCGGCTGCAGCTCGACATCGAGCGGGACGTGGGCATCACCGTTTCGGTCGGGCTCGCGGCCAACAAGTTCCTGGCCAAGGTCGCCTCCGATCTCGACAAGCCGCGCGGCTTCGCGGTGATCGGCGCGGCCGAGGCGGAGACGTTCCTGGCGCCGCGGCCCGTGGGCCTGCTGCCCGGCGTCGGCCCGGCGTTCGTTCGGACGCTGGAGAGCGACGGCTACCGCCTGATCGGCGACTTGGCCGCGGAGGAGCCAAGGCGGTTGGCGGATCGCTATGGCGTGCACGGCCTCCGGCTCTCGCGCCTCGCTCACGGCCTCGACGCCCGCGCCGTCAACCCGCACGAAGGCCGCAAGTCGATGTCGGCCGAGACCACCTTCAATGAGGACCTGACTTCGGTGGCGGAGCTGGAGGACGTGCTCTGGCCCCTGTGCGAGCGGGTGGCCCGCCACGCTCGCGCCGAAGAGATCGCCGGCCGGGTGGTGGTGCTGAAGCTGCGCCGCAACGACTTCCACATCCTGACCCGCCGCCGCACCCTGCCCTTCCCGACCCAGACCGCGCGCACCTTGTTCACCGAGGCGCGCGAGATGCTGGCGGCGGAAGCCAGGGGTCAGCGCTGGCGGCTGATCGGCGTCGGCCTCTCCGAGATCGTCGCGGAGTCGGAGGCTGGCGGCGACCTCTTCGGCGGCGATGAGTCGCGGGCGCTGTCGAACGAGCGGGCAATCGACGCGCTGCGTGGTCGATTTGGGGCAGAGGTTGTCATTTCCGGGCGCGCTCTGAAGCGCTGAAGGGCTCAAAAGCTGTGGAAACGCGTTCAAAGAACGCAGGTCGTGATTCAACCCTTCCAAAGGAGCGGGGTTATCATATCTAATCGGTTCGTCGGGGTGGGTCGCCGCCTCGGCGCCTAGTTGGAGAAGCCGTCTTGGCGGAGAAGGACCAGGGAGATCAGGTCATCGGGACGGGGACGGCTGTCGTCACCCAGACCAAACCCAAGACCCAGAAGCCGGCCATGTACCGGGTTCTGATCCTGAACGACGACTACACGCCCATGGAATTCGTGGTCTATGTCCTGGAGAGATTCTTTAACAAATCACCCGAGGCTGCGACTCGCATAATGCTCCATGTCCATCAGAATGGCGTTGGGGTGTGCGGGGTGTTCACATACGAGGTAGCCGAGACGAAAGTCGCCCAGGTGATCGAAACAGCGCGTAAGCACCAGCATCCATTGCAGTGCACGATGGAAAAGGATTGAGAGGCCGAGCTTGCCATCTTTCTCGCGTAACCTGGAAGAAACCCTGCATCGGGCGGTCGCTTACGCCAATCAGCGCAAGCACGAGTACACGACGCTCGAGCATTTGCTCTTGGCCCTTGTCGACGACTCCGACGCGGCGGGCGTGATGCGCGCCTGCGAGGTGGACCTCGCCGACCTCAAGAAGAATCTCGCCAACTTCGTCGACAACGAGCTGAAGAGCCTCGTGGTCGACGACGGCGAAGACGCCAAGCCCACCGCGGGCTTCCACCGCGTGATCCAGCGGGCGGTGATCCACGTGCAGTCCTCCGGTCGCGAAGACGTGACGGGGGCCAACGTGCTGGTCGCGATCTTTTCGGAGCGCGAGAGCCACGCCGCCTACTTCCTGCAACAGCAGGAGATGACCCGCTACGACGCGGTCAACTTCATCGCCCATGGCATCGCCAAGAAGCCCGGCGCCTCCGAGCCGCGTCCGGCCAAGGGCGCGGGCCAGGAGGGCGACGACGAGAAGACGCCGGTGAAGACCGGCGGCGAAGCGCTCGAAGCCTATTGCGTGAACCTCAACGAGAAGGCCCGCCAAGGGAAGGTCGACCCGCTGATCGGGCGCATGAACGAGGTGGAGCGCTGCATCCAGATCCTCTGCCGGCGCACCAAGAACAACCCGCTGCTGGTGGGAGATCCCGGCGTCGGCAAGACCGCCATCGCCGAGGGCCTGGCGCGGAAGATCGTCTCCAAGCAGGTGCCGGAGGTGCTGGCCAAGTCCACCATCTTCTGCCTCGACATGGGAGCGCTGCTGGCCGGCACCCGCTATCGCGGCGACTTCGAAGAGCGCGTGAAGCAGGTGATCAAGGAGCTGGAGAACCACGCCAACGCGATCCTGTTCATCGACGAAATCCACACCGTGATCGGCGCCGGCGCCACCAGCGGCGGCGCCATGGACGCCTCGAACCTGCTGAAGCCCGCGCTGGCGTCGGGCAACCTCAAGTGCATGGGTTCGACCACCTACAAGGAGTTCCGCCAGCACTTCGAGAAGGACCGCGCCCTGGTGCGCCGGTTCCAGAAGATCGACGTGAATGAGCCGACGATCGAAGACTCGATCAAGATCCTCAAGGGCCTGAAGACCTACTACGAGGAGTTCCACAAGGCGAAGTACACCGCCGAAGCGATCCGCGCCGCGGTGGAGCTGTCGGCCAAGTACATCACCGACCGCAAGCTGCCGGACAAGGCCATCGACATCATCGACGAGGCCGGCGCCAGCCAGATGCTGCTGCCCGAGGGCCGTCGCAAGAAGGTGATCGGGCTCAAGGAAGTCGAGACCGTGGTCGCCAAGATCGCCCGCATCCCGCCGAAATCGGTCTCCAAGTCCGACACAGAGGCGCTGAAGCAGCTGGAGTCCGACCTGCGAGGCGCGGTGTTCGGCCAGGAAGAGGCGATCGGTCAGCTCTCCGCGGCCATGAAGATGGCGCGGGCGGGCCTGCGCGACGGCGACAAGCCGATCGGCTGCTACCTCTTCTCCGGCCCCACGGGCACCGGCAAGACCGAGACGGCGAAGCAGTTGGCGGCCACGCTCGGCATCGAGCTGCTGCGCTTCGACATGTCCGAGTACATGGAGCGCCACACGGTCAGCCGCCTGATCGGCGCGCCTCCCGGCTACGTGGGCTTCGACCAGGGCGGCCTCTTGACCGACGCCGTCGACCAGCACCCCCACTCGGTCGTGCTGCTCGACGAGATCGAGAAGGCCCACCAGGACGTCTACAACATCCTGCTGCAGGTCATGGACCACGGCGCCTTGACCGACGCCAACGGCAAGAAGGTCGACTTCCGCAACGTGGTCCTGATCATGACCACCAACGCCGGCGCGTCCGACGCGCAGCGCAACTCCATCGGCTTCGGCCGCGGCAAGGTGGAGGGCGCGGACGACGAGGCGATCAAGAAGCTGTTCACGCCGGAATTCCGCAATCGCCTCGATGCGATCGTGACCTTCAAGTCGCTGACGCCGGAGGTGATCCGGATGGTGGTGCAGAAGTTCATCCTGCAGCTGGAGGCCCAACTGGCCGACCGCCACGTCACCATCGAGGCGACGGAGGCGGCGATCGACTGGCTGGCCAAGAACGGCTTCGACGAACTCTACGGCGCCCGGCCGCTGGCCCGGACGATCCAGGAGCAGATCAAGAAGCCCCTGGCGGACGACATCCTGTTCGGCCGCCTGGCCAAGGGCGGCCACGTGAAGGTGGTGCTGCGCGACGGCAAGCTGGACTTCAAGATCGAAGCCGCCTCGGCTCCGCCCAAGGCGGCCGCGCCCGCGGCGCCGGAGGACGAACCCGAACCGCAGGAACCCGCGCTGGCGGACTGAGAAAACCTTCTCCCCTTCATGGGACCTTTGCAAAACTCCCCTCCCCCTTGCGGGGAGCCGGGTGTGGGGGTGCGAGCACGACTGCCTGCCGTCAGGACTCGGAGCTTCCCAAGCCGAATCAACGACGACCGAGCTGACACCCCCATCCCCAACCCTTCCCCGCAAGGGGGAAGGGAGCTTTCAGAGCGATCTCATCTAATTGCGCAACAGGCCCGCAAGGGGAGAAGGAAACCCGAGTTCCATCGCCGCCCCGAACGGAGTCGCGTCCCAGCGTCCCATCAGCTGGCGCATGCGCTCCCGCACCGACAAGACCAGCGCCGGCGTGAGCCAGCGCGGGGCGCGCTCGTCGTAGAGATCGAGATGTTCGGTGACGCGCTCCACGAACGCGTCGGCGTCGCGGTCGTCGTCCTGCATGGCGCCGGTCAGCGCGGCCGCGACGCGCTCTGTGATCGCGATCTCGCCGCCCAGCGCCGCGCCGCCGGCGACGCTCAGCTCTTCGTAGCCGCCGATCTTGGCGAGGATGCCGTAGAACGATCCCTTGAGCCGCGCCTCGCTCTCCAGCGCGTAGTGCAGCAGGTCGCGGAAGAGGAAGCTCTCGGTCTCCAGCTCCAGCGCTTCGCCGGTACCGTCGGGGCGTCGGTATTCGAAGCGATGATGCGTCGCAGAGACCCGGGTGAAACGCAGCGCCAGTTCGGTCACGAGATCTCCGCGGCGATGGCTTCGGCCAGCTGCGTGAGCTCGCCCATGTCCGCCATGGCGCCGCCCCCATGTCGGCCCAGCGCCACACCCTCCCAGCGCGGAATGATGTGGACGTGCAGGTGATAGATGGTCTGGCCGGACGCGGCCCCGTTGAACTGGGCGACGAAGATCCCGTCCGGCTTCAGCGCGGCGCGCACGGCTCTGGCGATCCTCTGCACGGTCAGCATCACCTGCTGCAGCGGCTCGGGTTCGACATCGAGCAGGTTGCGGGCGTGGGCGCGCTTGTGGATCACCAGGGTGTGGCCGCGCCCCTGCGGGAATACGTCCATGAACGCCATGGTGTCGTGGTCCTCGAACACCTTGGCGCAGGGCATGTCGCCCCGCACGATCTTGGCGAAGATGTTGTCGGGGTCGTAGACGCCGTCGAGATCATCGAGGCTCATCGCCGGGGCTCCCAGATGCCAGCTTTGGGCCGGGTCTAAGCACACCCGAGGGCGGAGCGCCACGACGGCCCCGCGCGACGGAATCTGAGCGCCGCCGCGACCGCCGCTCCCCACATCGTCGCATGGCGGGCGCCCGAGATGCGAGTACCGCACACCGGCCGAGCGGCCCAATGTCGGCGGCCAACGCCAGCAGGGAGCGGTCGTGTGACCCCGGAGGAAGCAAGAGCCGAGCGCCTGGCCGACGCGGCGACGTTCGAGCAGGATGAGGTCGTCGCCTGTTACGGGGCTCGACCACCGTACGCGCCCGCGCTCCTCGAATTCCTGCCGACGTTGGCGACTGGTCGGACACGAGCGCTCGACATCGGCTGCGGGCCGGGAAAGATCACCGGCGCGCTCGCCGACCACTTCGCGGAGGTGGTCGCGCTCGATCCGTCGCCCCCGATGATCGAAGCGGGCAAATCGGCCGACGCGGGGCGGCATGACAACATCGTCTGGGTCGAGGGGCGCGCGGAGGCCTACGAGACCGCCGCAGCTTTCGATCTGGTCACGGCGGGGTCCTCGATCCACTGGACCGATCCCGCGGCGCTGTTCCCGAAGCTCGCCCGATGGACCGGGTTGCTCGCGCTGTTGAACGACAACCCGACGTTTCCGGCGCCCGCGCCGCCATGCGGGCACGACGCCTGGGTCGACTTCCTGACGCTCTGGTTGGAACGAACCGGCAGGCAGGCCCCGCCTGCTTGGCGCACGCCCAACCCCGATGCCTGGTCGCTTCTCGGTGACCACGGCGCCTGGATCGACATCATCGGACGCCGGCGGTTCGCCTACACGCATCGCCAGAGCGTCGAAGACTTCGTCATCAGCTGTCATTCGCGGCCGAGCTGGAACCGACGACGGATGGGGGCGGAGGCGGTCGCCGGCTTCGACGCCGCTCTGGACGAAATGATGCGGCCGTTCGCGACCGACGGAGTGCTCGAACTCGACGTCGTGTCGGAACTGACGTGGGGTGTCCCGAGGCGGACCCCGCTTCCCGGATCGACGTCGGACTGACCGGCGGAGTCCCGGCGCCAGCGCTTAGTCGTGCCTCAAAGCCCGCGCACGGCGGCGTCCGCGACTTGCGCCGCGTCGTCCGCGACCGCGTCGGCGTGACCGGCGCCAGGCACGATCACCGGTTCGGTCATGAGCTCACGCCGCGCGGTCGTTTGCTCCCACGCCGGGTTGATCTGGTCGTCGGCCCCGCCGGAGACATCGATGTTCTCGACCTTGGGCATCCGCGTCAGCGGGCAGACCTCGTAGAACCCCTTCATTGTGCTGGCGTAGGGCGAGGCCTGGATGTGGTCCCGAAGCGCCTGCCACCGCGCGTCAGTCGCATCGGGGTCGGCGCGGAGCCGCAGAAACTCATCCGTGACCGGCTGGGCGCCCTTGATGAGGTTGTCGAGGAGGCTCCCTGGAACGGCGACGGGCTGGGTCACGCAGGTTTCGATGAACGCCTTTCCGGGTCGCGGAATGCAGGCGTTGACATAGACTAGGCGCCTCACCGGGTGCGCCGCCGCCACAAGCGGCAGGACGTTGCCCTCGTTCGATACTCCGAGGATCACCGCGGGCTCCCGCGTCGCCTTCAGCGCGCCGACGATCGCCGCCGCGCGGGTTTCGTTGGGTGTGAAGGACGTGTTCGGGTAGATGGTTGGGACCAAGGTCGTCGGAAAGCCGCGCTTCCTGAGCTCACCGATTAGTTTCCGCCAGCCCTGAGCCTCCGGCCCGTCAACCGGCCCGCTGGCCATCATGAAGACTCTGGCCTTCGGACCGGCGGCCGCCGCCGCGGCGCGGTCGGCGGCCAGCGCCAGGCCAGCGCCGGCCATCGCCAACAGAGCCCTGCGCCCGATCCGTTGTCCGGCTCGCCCGCGGCCGTCGGGCGGACAACCGTCGGGGCTCGAGAGGTGCAAAGGCGCTAAGCTCCGGCGCATGGCGGCTATTGCTTGGTTCCGGTGAACGGCACGGGCGGGATCGACGCCGTCACGGTCCCCTTGATCGATCCATCCGTCTGAACCCTGCCCTCGAAGTCGACGCGCAGCGGGCTGCCGGCCACGTTGTAGCCGAAGGCGACGTCGTCGCCGTTGACGGCGCCCGTCACGTCGACGGTCTCGCCCTGCGCGGTCACGCAAGACCCCGTGATATTGTCGCCCGTCCGGGTCAGCGTGCAGCTCATGGTCGAGGCGCCGCCCCGCGGACCGGTCGCCTCGAACTTCCAGGCGCCGGAGATGTCGGCCGCGCGGGCGATGGGCGGGGCAAGAAGCATGGCCGCGGCAAGGAGAAGTTGCTTCATGGGGGGTCCCTTTCTGGGTGCGGACCTGGGCCTCATCGGTCCTCGAAGATCGCCTCGATCGACTGGCCGAACAGGCGCGCGATCCTGAAGGCGAGCGGCAGGCTGGGGTCGTACTTTCCGGTCTCGATGGCGTTGACGCTCTGGCGCGAGACGTCGAGGCGCTCGGCCAACTCCGCCTGGCTCCAGCCGCGCTCGGCGCGCAGCGCTTTCAGGCGGTTCTTCATGGCGCCCGCCGCCGCTAGCGCTTCACCGCCCACCAGCCGGCCCGCGCGACCAGGGAGCAGAGCAACTGCGCGAACACGAGCCCGGCCCATCCCAGCGCGAAGAAGGCGCCTGGCGTGTCCCGCTTGATCAGATGCGCCAGGAAGGCGCCGCCGTTCAGCAGCCAAAGCAGCATGATCGGCGCGGTCAGCAGGATGGCCGCCGTGGACCCGATGAACCAGGAAAGCTTGCGCACTTCCTTTTCCATCTCGTCGAGCCGGCGCCAGGAGAGCGCCCAGCCGATCGCCGCGACCCAAGCCAGGCTCGCGAACTTGGCAAGCGCCAGCCACGGCGCCGCCGCCTGCAGGTCGTGGCCGAAGACAGCCAATATGACCGCAGCGGCGCCGAACCAGATGACGACCGCGCCGACGACGGCGATCGCAACGGACCGGATAAAAGCGACCTGGCGGTGACTGGGCATGGGTGCGGGGATCGGCTGATCGGAACGACAAGTAAACTTGTCACCGCGGGTTGCGGATGTCAAGTTTCCCTGTCACGTCTCCAGGCTTTCAACGGCCTCTCCCCCTCCCCGCTTCGAGGGTGAGGACACCTGGAGGCGTTGAAGTTGGAAGGCATCAGCTCGTCACCCCGGACAAGCCCCCGTCGAGGGCGCTGATCCGGGGCCGGAAGCGCCGCCACCGAGCTGGAGCTCGTCCAGGAACCGGATGGTCCGGCCCCGGATCGGCCTTGCAGGAGCCTTGCAGGCCGTCCGGGGTGACGGAGAAAGGCGATTCCGAGTCGACTCAACGCGCTCTAGCCCGCGGCCGGCCCGTCGGCGTGGCGGAAGGGGGAGTATTCTTCGGCGAGCCAGTCCATCTCGCCCTGCACCGCGCGCCGTTCCTCTTCGAGGAAGCGCGCCACGGCATGCCGCAGGCCCGGATCGGCGATGTAGTGGGCGGAGTAGACCGCGGTCGGCAGGTAGCCGCGGGCGATCTTGTGCTGGCCTTGCGCCCCCGCCTCGACCCGCGCCAGGCCGTGGTCGATCGCCCACTCGATCGCCTGGTAATAGCAGAGCTCGAAGTGGAGGAACGGCACGTCCTCGATGCAACCCCAGTTGCGGCCATAGAGGCAGTCCGCCCCGATCAGGTTGAACGCGCCCGCGATCCAGCGCCCGCCCCGCCGCGCCAGCACCAGCAGCACCCGGTCGGCCATGCGCTCGCCCAGCAGCGAGAAGAAGCGCCGATTGAGGTAGGGCCGGCCCCACTTGCGCGAGCCGGTGTCCATGTAGAAGGCGTAGAAGGCGTCCCAGTGCTCCTCCCGCAGATCGCTTCCCGTCAGCTGGACGATCTCCAGGCCCTTCGCGGCGTCGCGACGCTCGCGGCGGATGGTCTTGCGGCGGCCGGACGACAGAGCGCCGAGGAAGTCGTCAAAGGTCGCGTAACCGGCGTTCAGCCAGTGGTACTGCTGGTTCTGGCGCAGCAGCAGCCCCTGCTCGCCCATGAACCGCCACTCGTCCTCGGTCGGGAAGTTGACGCCAAGGGTCGAGACGCCCATCCGCTCGCAGACCGCGACCGCGCCGGACACCAGCATCCCACGGCCCTCGTCGCGGTCGACGTCCTGGCGCACCAGCAGGCGCGGCCCGGTCACCGGCGAGAAGGGCGAGGCGGCGATCAGCTTCGGATAGTAGCGACCGCCGGCGCGCTCGTAGGCGTCGGCCCAGCTGTGGTCGAAGACGTACTCGCCCTGGCTGTGGCCCTTCAGGTAGAGCGGCGTAACGGCCGCCACCTTGCCGGATGCGTCGCGGATCGCGATGTGCTGCGGCCCCCAGCCCGCGCGCGGCGCGGCGCACTCGGACTCTTCGGCGATGTCGAGGAAGTCGTAGGAGACGAACGGGTTGGCGGCGTAGTCCGGCGCGGCCGTGCAGGCGTCCCAAGCCTGCCGCCCAATCTCGCGAATGCGGCGATGAACACTCACCTCCGCCTTCAGCGCAACGCTCACGCCGCGAAGCCCTCGAAGATCAGGTTGTCGCAGTCGTCCTTCACCCGGTCCCACTCGTCGGGCGAACGAACCGTCCAAGCCACGATGGGCATCCCCTGCTCGCGGTAGCGCCGAGCCTCCTGGCTCGGCAGCATGTCGAGTCCGAGCGCCAGGAAGTGTGGCCGGGCGATCGCCACGTGCTCGAGGCGCGCGTAAGCCCGCCGCTCCTCGGCGGCCATGCGAGCGTTGCCGGCGGCCGCGTAGCTGTAGCTGTCCAGACCGCGCAACACCCTGGGATGCCGGTCCGCGAACCAGGCGTGCGAATAGGGATTGAAGCCGATCACGGCGATGGGGCCGTTGTGATCGATCAGAACTTCGTGCACGCGCTGCTCCAGCGGCCCCACCTCCCCGGCCAACGTCTTCAGCTCGATCTGAACGAAGGCGCGGCGCCCGACCAGCGTCAGGGCTTCCGCGAGAGTCGGAATGGTCTCGTCGGAGCCCGCGAGACGCATCGCCGACAGGTCGTCGGCGCTGAAGTCGCCGACCCGCCCACCGCGCCCGGTCATCCGGGTCAGCTGCGAGTCGTGGAACACCATCGCCTCGCCATCGGCGCTCAGCTGCACGTCGAGCTCGATGCCATAGCCCGCCTCGCAAGCCGCCTCGAACGCCGCCAGCGAGTTCTCCGGCGGCCCGGACGGCGACCACAGTCCCCGGTGCGCCACCGGCGGCGCGAATACTCGGTCCCAGGCCTCGCCGAAGCGATGCTTCATAGCACTTCGACCACGGCGTCGACCTCGACCGCGAAGTTGAGCGGCAGCCGGTAGACGCCCACGGCGGAGCGCGCATGCCGGCCCGCCTCGCCGAACACCTCGACCATCAGGTCGGAGCAGCCGTTGAGCACCTGGGGGATCTCGAAGAACGACGGGCCGGCCTGGACGAAGCCGTTCAGCTTGACGATCCGCCGCACCCGGCCGAGATCGCCATCCAGCGCGGCCCTGGTCTGGGCGATCAGATTGAGTCCGCAGGTCTTTGCGGCGCGCCTGGCGGTTTCCAGGTCGATGTCCTCGCCGACCACGCCGCGAATGCCTCCGTCGGCGTCGATCGACACCTGGCCGGAAATGTAGAGGTGATCGCCGGAGCGAACCCAGGGCACGTAGTTGGCCACCGGGCGGGTCGGCTCGGGCAGGATGAGCCCCAACGCGGCCAAGCGTTCGTCGGGATAGGACATACGGCCTGACTTACCGCGACCGGGCGGAGCCGCAAAGTCGGGCCAAACGAAAAACGCGGCCGGCGAGCCGGCCGCGTTCGTCGCGACGGAGTTGTCCCCCGAAGCTTATCTGACGGACTGGAAGCGCTCGACGAAAGCTGTGACGCGCTCGTTGAGCGGCTGGAAGCACTCCTTCACCGACGAGGCGACGGTTTCCGACGCCTTGTTCATCTCGGCGACGTAGGCTTCGAGCGAACTCTTGGCGAAAGCGGTCTGCAGTTCGACCACTTCCTGCACGCTCTTGGCGCCGGTCAGGCTCTTGGCCGCGGCGACCTGATCTTCCAGGGATTTCTTCGAATAGGCCATCGCCTGCGCGCCGAGGGCTTCGGCGCCCTTGGTGGCGGCGCTGACGGAAGCGACGACCGCCTCCAGGTTCTTCTTCGAGTGGGTGTTCACTTCGCCGAGGGCGGAGAGCGACTTCTCGATGGAGTCTTTGAAGGCTTGATTGCCGGCGGTGGTGAACTGATCCACCGTGGACTTCAGGGTTTCGGCGCCAGTGGCGGCCATGACGGATTCTCCTTGCCGGAAGGACGATTGGGGGTGCGGGGTGCGGGTCTCAACGCGTCGCGTGGGTCAGGCACACGTCCCGAGCGCGACGGCCGCTGAAATCTCATGCTGCATTGCGATAGTCAAGCATTTTTGTGCAGTGCAGCATGACCGTGGCGGTCGAAAAAACGCCCCGATTCGAGCGTGGCTATTCCCGCACCCCTGCGACCGTTGCGCTCAAACCTAGTTTACCCGTCCGAAACACCTGTTAAGCCATGCTAAGGACTTCGCCGACGGCGAGTCTCGCCGCCATCAGTAATCCCGTTCGACGGAGCCCGCGCATGTCCGAGCCCGCCCGACGCATATTGTACGCTCTGGCCGCTGCGGTCGCGTCGATGTGTGTCAGCGCCGCGCCAACCCTCGTTTTGGCGCAGGACGTTGTTACTCAGGCCGACCTTCGCGTGCCGTACGACGAGCCGCGATATGCCGCGATTGTGATGGACGCCGCCACCGGCGAGGTCCTTTACGAAAAGCGCGCCGATTCACCGCGTTATCCGGCGTCGGTGACCAAGCTGATGACGTTCTACCTGGCGTTCGAGGCGCTCTCGACCGGCAAGCTGCACGAGTCCGACCTGCTGGTCGTCTCGCCGCTCGCGGCTTCGCAGGCGCCCACAAAGCTCGGCTTGCGCGCCGGCGAAACCATCGACGTCGAAGACGCTCTCCACGCCATGGCCGTGCACTCGGCCAACGACATGGCGATGGCCATCGCCGAACGAATCGGCGGGTCCGAAGGGCGGTTCGCGGCCATGATGACGATGAAGGCGCAGGAACTGGGCATGACCCACTCGCACTTCGTCAACCCGAACGGCCTGCCCGACAGCCGCCACGTCAGCTCGGCGCGCGACCTGGCGATTCTCTGCCGTGCGCTGTTGCGCGACTATCCGCAGTACTACCACTACTTCGGCGACGAGGAGTTCACCTACCGGGGCGTCACCTACCGCAACACCAATCACCTCTTGGGCGCGATGCCGGGCCTGGACGGCTTCAAGACCGGCTTCACCAATGCCGCCGGGTACAACCTCGCCGCCTCGGCGGTCCGCGGCGGCCACCGGTTGATCACCGTCGTGCTCGGCGGCTCCTCCGGCGCGGCGCGCAACGCCAACGTGGAGGACCTGCTGCTCACCGGCTTCGAGATCGAAGCCCGCCGCGACCACGGCGAAAGCCTCCAGCTCACCCAGAACATGTTCGAGCAGCCGCCGGCGCAGGGGGTGACCCTGCCGCAGCTGGCCCAGGGCGACGCGGCGGATCCGATCGATGTGGTTCTGAAGGACACCGCCCAAGGCAAGCCGGTGAACTTCGGCGTCGGAGCGGTGACGCAGCTCTCCGCTTCGCGCCCCGGGCTGATCGCCGACACTCCCACGGCCGGCCTCGCATCGTTGGCGGCGTCGCAGGCCAGCTTGCCGCAAAACTGGCGCGTGCAGGTCGGCGCCTTCCGCACCGGCAGACTGGCGATGCATCAGGTCGACCACGTCGCCGACACCTTCAAGGCGATCTTCGACGACCGCGAGGGTGAGGTGGATCACGTCGGCAATCGCTATCAGGCGATCTTCAGCGGGTTCACCGAAGCCGAGGCGGCGGACGCCTGCACGAAGGTGCAAGCCGGCGATCTGCCCTGCACGATCGTCCGCCCGTAACGTCCGGGACGGTCCAACCCTTCCCCCTCAGGGGGAGGGTTGGGGGCGCCGACGCGCGCTAGCGTCGCAAGAGCACCGCGCGCGCGGCGTTGAGCTGGGCGGCGAGGCCGGGCGCGCCGCCCTGATCCGGATGCACGCGCAGCATGAGTCGGCGGTAGGCCGCGTCGATCTCCTCACGGCTGGCCGTCTCCGCGACCCCGAGCATCGCCGCGGCGTCGCGTCGCGCCATGGCGCTGGGCGGCGTCTGGGCCCGCGCCGACGCGCCGAGCCAAGCAGCCGCGCCGATCAGGATCACCGCGCCGAGCCAGACCCCGCGGAGGCCCTCGTAGACCGCGCTCGCCGCCGTCGCCACGGCAAGCAGCGCGATCGCCAGACGGCCTGAGCCGCGGCTGGTCAGCGGCCGGCGGCCATAGGCGATGAGCGCAGCCAGCGCCAGGACCGCCAGCACCGGGATCATGGGGTCCGGCTATTCGGCGGCCAGGATCGCGCCGGCGCCGGGTGCGAGACGCAGGTCGGTCATCAGCGCCCGCATCTCCTGGCGCGCCGCCACGTGGCCGAGCGACACCGGCACCGGCTTCACCTTCGGCCCCAAGTCGCTCACCGTCAGGCCGAATGGGTATAGCTCGCGGTAGATCACGCGGTCGCGCAGGCCGTGCAGGGTGCGAAAGCCGACTCGGCGCGACAGGGCCTCGACCCGCTCGTCGACTCGGCGCCGGTTGCGGGGATCGGACGACGCCAGGCGGTTGTGCAGGACCACCCAGTCCAGCGAACGCCCGCGTTCGGCCGCGCAGAGCTTGCGCGCCTCCCAGACGGTTTCCGAGTAGACGCTCGGACGGACCAGGTTGAGCGTCAGCGGGTCGACGACGCCCAGCACGTCGAAGTCGACGAAGCTGTCGTTCATCGGAGTGATGATCAGATCGGCGCGCTGATGCGCGGCCCGCGACAGCTCCGTATCGGATCCGGGCGTGTCGATCAGCACGAAGTCGCATGCCGCCGCGGACGCCAGGGCGGCATCGAGCGCTGCGGCGTCGGCGGCGTCGCCGAGTCGGCGCGGCTGCGGCAGCTCCGCCTGGTTTGCCGCGATCCAGCGCTCGCGGTTGGCGAAGAAGTGATCGAGGGATTGCTGGCGCCGGTCGAGATCGAGCACGGCGACCGACGCGCCGTCGTGCGCCAGCGCCACGGCCAGGTGCACGGCGATCGTGGACTTGCCGGCCCCGCCCTTTTCGTTCCCGACGACGATAATGCGCAACCCAACGCCCCCTGAACGAGCCGCCGTTTCGACTCGCGAGAATCAGACTCCAGACTCGCCCTCAGCGGTACGAGACACCCGCCCAATTGCAACGTCAACGCGGCGCTATCTGGACTTTGCGACACGGGCAAGGCCATAGGACGCGCCCTTCTGTACCGAATCCGCCATGAGCGCCACGTCCCTACCCGTCGCCAGAACCGTCGCCGACCTGCGCGCGATCGTCGCACGCTGGCGCACCGCCGGCGAGCGGGTGGCGTTGGTGCCGACGATGGGCTTCCTGCACGAGGGGCATTTGTCGCTGGTGAAGCTCGGCAAGGCCAAGGCGGACCGCGTCGTCGCCAGCCTGTTCGTCAACCCCACCCAATTCGCCCCCGCGGAAGACTTCGAAGCCTATCCCCGCGACGAAGCCCGCGACTCGGCCCTGCTCGCCAGCGGCGGCTGCGACCTGCTGTTCGCCCCGAGCGTGCCCGAGATGTACCCCACCGGCTTCGCCACGACCGTGTCGGTGGCCGGCGTCTCGGCGCCGATGGACGGGATCGCCCGGCCCATCCATTTCGCCGGCGTCGCCACCGTGGTCGCCAAGCTGCTCATCCAGTGCGGTCCGGATTTCGCGATCTTCGGCGAGAAGGATTACCAGCAGCTGCTGGTGATCAAGCGCATGGCCCGCGACCTCGACCTGCCGGTGGAGATCCTCGGCGGCCCCACCGTGCGCGAGCCCGACGGCCTCGCCCTATCGTCCCGTAATGTCTACCTGACGCCGGCCGAGCGGGCGCGCGCGCCTCGCCTCAACGCGGCGCTGAGGGCCGCCGCCGACGCGGTTCGCGCCGGCGGCGCCGTGGGCGACGCGGAGGCCGCGGGCCTGGCGACGCTCGAGGCGGCCGGTTTCGACCCGGTGGACTATTTCGAAGTCCGCCACGCCGAGACGCTGGAGCGATTGGGGCCTGGCAAGATCGAGACGCCGGCCCGCGTGTTCGTCGCCGCGCGGCTCGGCAAGGCGCGGCTGATCGACAACTGGCCCGTCTGACCCGGTCAGAACGCGCCAATCTCCCGCAAGCGCCGCGCCAGCTCGATCGGAAGCTCGCCGTCGGCGGCGCTGGCGAGGTCGGCCGGCGCATCTTTCGGCTCGAGATAGCGCCAGCCCTGGAACGCGCGCCGCGGCTGCGGGGTCGTCGCGATCATGGCCTCGTCGAGCAGGATCTCGCAGCGGCGGGTGACCCCTTCGCCGACGGCATCGATGGCGAGAATCGGCTGACGGACCAGGACCTGGCCCTTGAAGACCCAAAACAGCGATCCGCCGTCGAGGAGCTCGTCCGAGCGTTTCGGAGTCTGGCGGGTGTGCACGACCGGCCGATGGCCGGCGAGCTTGCGGCTGGCGCGCCACGCTCGCAGGTCGTCCGGCGTCGCCGCGCCGACGCAGAGCTTGATCAGGTGCAGCGTCACGAGGGAGGCTCGAGGCGCACCAGCAGCGCCCCTTCAGCCACCTGATCCCCGACCGCCACGCGCACATCGGCGATCGTCCCGTCGAAGGGCGCGACGAGCCCATGCTCCATTTTCATCGCCTCGAGCGTCGCCAGCGTTTGCCCCTTCGACACCACCTGGTCGAGGGTCACCGCGACCGAGGTGATCCGCCCGGGCATCGGGGCGACGATCTGGCCGTCGCCCGCGGCGGCGGCGTCGCCCACGTCGACTCTGGGCCGGGAAAACACGAACGCTTCTCCCCGCTCGAACACCACGACCGAGCCGTCGGACTGACGCTCGCCAGGCTCGACGCCGGCAATGAACTCGGCCTCCACGAGGGCGTCACCCCGCTGCAGCATCGCCGGGGCTGGGCCGCGGGCCTGGCGGAACCCCCGGAGCGCCGACGCCGCCCAGGGCGACGCTTCGTCCGCCTCGGCGAGCGCGGCCAGAGCGGCCGCCTTGGCGGCGCCCGAGGGCGGCGGCGCCTCGGCGAGCCGGTCGAGATGCGCATCGATGAAGCCCGTGTCCAGCCTCCCGGCCTGGAAGTCTGGCTGCGCCAACGTGCGAGCCAGGAACCCCGCGTTGGTCTTGATCGGCCAAACCTCCACCGCCTCGCAGGCGTCCGCCAGACGCGCCACGGCCGCCTGGCGGGTGGAAGCGTGGGATATCAGTTTGGCGATCATCGGATCGTAGCTAGGCCCGACGACGCCACCCTGCTCGGCGCCGCTGTCGACGCGGATCCCGCCCGGCAGGCGAAAGTGGGTGAGCGGGCCAGGCGACGGCGCGAAGCCCTTGGCCGGGTCTTCCGCGTAGAGCCGCGCCTCGATGGCGTGACCTTGCATCGCGATCTCGGTTTGCGCGAGCGGCAGCGGCTCGCCGGACGCGACGCGGAGCTGCCACTCCACCAGATCCAGCCCGGTGATCGCTTCCGTCACCGGATGCTCGACCTGCAACCGGGTGTTCATCTCCATGAACCAGATGCGGTCGGCCCTGAGGCCCTCGGACGCGTCGGCGATAAACTCAATCGTGCCGGCGTTGACGTAGCCGACGGCCCTGGCGGCGCGGACGGCGGCGTCGCAGAGGGCTTCGCGGGTCGCGGGGTCCATCCCGGGCGCCGGCGCCTCCTCGATCACCTTCTGATGCCGGCGCTGCAGCGAGCAGTCTCGCTCGAAGAGGTGCACGACGTCGCCACGGGTGTCGCCGAACACCTGCACCTCGATGTGACGCGGCCGAGCGACGCAGCGCTCCAGCAGCACCCGGTCGTCGCCGAACGCCGAGGCGGCCTCGCGACGGGCCGCCTCCAAGGCGCCGGCGAAATCCTCCGCCCTGTCCACGCGCCGCATGCCCTTGCCGCCGCCGCCAGCCACCGCCTTGATCAGCACGGGAAAGCCGATCGCGGCCGCCTCGCTGGCCAGGACCGCGGGGGTCTGATCCTCGCCGAGGTAGCCGGGCGTCACCGGCACCCCCGCCGCGGTCATTAGCCTCTTGGCGGCGTCCTTCAGTCCCATCGCGCGGATGGCGGCGGGCGGCGGGCCGACCCACACCAGCCCCGCCGACGTCACCGCCTCGGCGAAGTCGGCGTTCTCGGACAGGAACCCGTAGCCGGGGTGGATCGCCTCGGCGCCGGTTTGTCGAGCGGCGTTCAGGATCGCTTCACCCCTGAGGTAGCTCTCGCGCGCCGGCGGCGGGCCGATCAGCATCGCGGCGTCCGCCTCGCGCACATGCGGCGCGCCGGCGTCCGCCTCCGAGTAGACCGCGACCGTGCGGACGCCGAGCCGCCGGGCGGTTCGGATGATGCGGCGGGCGATCTCTCCCCGATTTGCGATCAGCAGCGAGCCGATCAAGCGACGGCTCCCGTCAAGCGTCCAGCCACGGCGGCTTGCTCCCCGCCAGGAACGCCCGCACGCCCGCCTGGCCCTCCGCGCCGACGCGCTGAGCCGCGATCAGCCGGGCGGTGTGGTCCATCAGGGCGTGATCGATGTGGCGGCCGATGAGGTGAGCCACCAGCTTCTTCGACTCGCCCACCGCGCCTGGCGCGCAGGCGCGCATCGCCTGCCGAATCCGCTCCTTCGCCGCGTCCAGCGCGGCCACGTCGGGGACGACTTCGTCGAGCAGGCCGATCTCGCGCGCCAGCGCCGCGTCGAACACCTCGCCGGTGGAAAACAAGCGCCGGGCCTTCCTCGGACCGATCGCCGCGACGACGTAGGGGCTGATGGTGGCGGCCACCAGGCCGAGCTTCACCTCCGAGAACGCGAACCGCGCGCCCTCGACCGCGATCGCCATGTCGCAAGCGGCGGCCAGCCCGACCCCGCCGCCGAACGCTCCGCCTTCCACCAGCGCGACGGTCAGGGCGGGGATGTCGTAGAGATGCTGGAGCATGATCGCCATCTGCATGGCGTCGTCGCGGTTGTCGTCCTCGGTGTGGTCGGCGGCGTCGCGCATCCATTCCAGGTCCGCGCCGGCGGAGAACGTCCCGCCGTCGCCACGCAGGAACACGACTCGCACGGTCTCCTGGTCGCGCAAGGTCTCGAAAGTCTCGCGCAGGGCGCCGATCAGCTCGGCGTTGAACGCGTTCTTCTTTGCGGCGCGATTGAGCGTGACCGTGACCGCCCCATCTTCGGCCCCCTCGAGGCGCACGAGCTGCGAGGTGGCGTCGGTGTCCGGGTTCTCGACGAACGGATCGGCGATGGGATTCGACATGGCGGCTCCTGCTACATCCTGAAAACGCCGAAGCGGGTCGCGAGGATCGGGGCATTGAGGCTGGCGGCGATGGCGAGGCCAAGCACGTCGCGGGTCTGCGCGGGGTCGATGACGCCATCGTCCCAGAGCCGCGCCGTGGCGTAGTAGGGGCTGCCTTCGTCCTCATAGCGCTGGCGGATCGGGGCCTTGAAAGCTTCGGCCTCGGCCTCGCTCCAGCTGTCGGCGTCGCGGTGCACGGTGGCCAGCACGCTGGCCGCCTGCTCGCCGCCCATGACGCTGATCCGGCTGTTGGGCCAGGAGAACAGGAACCGCGGCGAGTAGGCGCGCCCGCACATGCCGTAGTTGCCGGCCCCGAAGCTGCCGCCGATCAGCACCGTGAACTTCGGAACCTCGGCGCAGGCCACCGCGGTGACCATCTTGGCGCCGTCCTTGGCGATGCCGCCGGCCTCGTATCTTCCGCCGACCATGAAGCCGGAAATGTTCTGCAGGAACACCAGCGGAATGCCCCGTTGGCAGGCGAGTTCGATGAAATGGGCCCCCTTCAGCGCGCTCTCGGAAAAGAGCACGCCGTTGTTGGCGAGGATCGCGACCGGATAGCCCCAGATATGGGCGAAACCGCAGACCAACGTCGAACCGTAGAGCGCCTTGAACTCGTCGAACTCCGAGCCGTCGACGATGCGAGCGATCACCTCGCGCACCTCGTAGGGCGCGCGCACGTCGGGCGGGATCAGGCCGTAGAGTTGCTCGGGATCGTAGGCGGGCGGCTTGGGCGTCGCGGTGGTCAGGGCGGTCGGCCGCTTCCGTCCGAGGCGGCCGACGATCGATCGGACGATCTCCAGCGCATGCCCGTCGTTGACGGCCACATGATCGACGACGCCCGACCGGCGCGCGTGAGTGTCGGCGCCGCCCAGCTCTTCGGCGCTGATCACCTCGCCGGTGGCGGCCTTCACCAGCGGCGGACCGCCCAGGAAGATCGTGCCCTGGCCGCGCACGATCACGGTCTCGTCGCTCATCGCGGGGACGTAGGCCCCGCCGGCGGTGCACGAGCCCATGACGCAGGCGACCTGGGCGATCCCCTCCGCACTCATCCGCGCCTGGTTGAAGAAGATGCGGCCGAAATGTTCGCGGTCTGGGAACACCTCGGCCTGATGCGGCAGGTTCGCGCCGCCAGAGTCGACCAGATAGACGCAGGGCAGCCGGTTCTGCAGCGCTATTTCCTGGGCGCGCAAGTGCTTCTTCACCGTCATCGGGAAATAGGCGCCGCCCTTCACGGTGGCGTCGTTGGCGATGATCAACACCTCGCGTTCGCTCACCCGGCCCACGCCCGCGATCAGGCCCGCGCCCGGCGCCTCGCCGTCGTAGAGGTCATTGGCCGCCAGCTGGCCGATCTCGAGGAACGGCGAGCCGAGATCGAGCAGCCGCTCGACCCGCTCCCGCGGCGGCAACTTGCCCCGCTCGGTATGCCGCCGGCGTGACGTCTCGGTCCCACCGAGCGCGGCCTCGGCCACGCGCCGGCGCAAATCGGCGGCGAGGGCGCGATTCACCTCCGCGTTCGCGGCGAAGGCGCGGCTCTCGAGATCGACAGCGGAACTCAGCCGGGGCATCCCCTCGCCTTACACTGTCGGACGCGCGCCGGGGAAGCCGGCGTGGACTTTGACCGAGCGCGCCGCCGAGCGCGTCGCTCGCAATCGTCAAACCGAGGCTTCGCCGTTAGTCTCCCGAGCGTGGCCGCTCTTACCGACTCGCTGCCTCCGTCCGCCCTTACCCGCCTGTTCGCGCGGGAAGTCGCGGCCGGCCGGGCCGTCTGGTTCTCGCTGCCCGGCGGCGCGGCGCTCTACGAGGCCGGCGAAGACGCCGACAATTTCTACCTCCTGCGCGCGGGACGCCTCGGCGCTTTCCGGCGTGAGGAGGGCCGCGAAGCGCAATTCCTGGGCGTGATCCGCCCTGGCGAGCCGGCCGGAGAAATGGCGTTGATCGCCGGCTCGCCACACTCCGCCACGGTCGCGGCGCTACGCGACTCCGAGGTATTGGCGCTGGATCGCGACGCGTTTTTCAGAGCCGTGGAGGCCGATCCTGGGGTCATGACCGAGCTGGCCCGGTTGATGATCCTGCGAAATCGGCAGAGCGCCTCGGGCGGGGTGATGGGCGAGCCGTCCGTGTTCGCTTTCATCGCCGCCAACCCCAATCTCGAAGCGCGGCCGCTCGTGGCCGACATCGCCTCGCGGATCGGGCGCCTTGGTTATCGCGTGACCGTCGTCGGCGCCGAGGCCCTGCAGGCCCCCACCGAGTGGTTCTCCAACGTCGAGCGCGACCACGACTTCGTGCTCTACGTCGCGGAGGCCAACGAAACGGCCTGGAAGACGCTGGTCGGGCGCCAGGGCGACCGCCTGTTCCGCGTCGCCGACGGGGGTGGCCAGCCGACGGCGGCCCGAGATGGACCGGCCGCCGCGGGCTCGGAGACCCTGCAATCTCAGCAGCTCGTCGACCTCATCCTGATCCACCCCGCCGACTGCCGGGCGCCGACGAACGGCGAGGTCTGGATCGA
Organism: Caulobacteraceae bacterium; assembly: GCA_035504785.1. Lineage (GTDB taxonomy): Bacteria > Pseudomonadota > Alphaproteobacteria > Caulobacterales > Caulobacteraceae > Acaudatibacter. Next base: position 7,901 of record DATJRL010000049.1, on the reverse strand, counting down.
CACCCTGAACCCGGCCCGCCTGTTCCATGCCCGCGCCGGCAACGCCGCCGACGCGGATCGGCTCGCGCGGGTGCTGGCCGGGCAGTCGGTCGGCCTGGTGCTCTCCGGCGGCGGCGCCCGCGCCTACGCCCACATCGGCGCCGTCCGGGCCATGCAGGAACGCGGCGTGCCGATCGACTTTCTGGGCGGCGTCTCGATGGGGGCGATCATCGGCGCGGGATACGCCATGGGCTGGGACGACCCGGAGATGGAGCGTCGGATACGCAAGGCGTTTGTCGAGACCAGTCCGCTCGACGACATGGCCCTCCCGCTGATCGCCATGACCCACGGCGAAAAGGTCCGCGAGCGCCTGGCGGAACATTTCGGCGACCGCAACATCGCCGATCTCTGGCTGCCGTTCTTCTGCGTGTCGACGAACCTCACTCGCGGCGCCTACCAGCTCCACCGCACCGGACTGGTCCGCGAAGCTCTCCGCGCGTCGCTGTCGCTGCCCGGCGTCCTGCCCCCCGTGGCCATGGACAACGACGTGCTCGTTGACGGGGCGGTCGTGAAGAACTTCCCCGCGGACATCATGCGCTCGATCCAGCTCGGGCCGATCGTCGGCGTCGATGTCGGGCGCGGCCGCAGCATCGAGGCGACGGACATCGTTCGCCCGCCCTCGATCTGGCGGTGGGTCCTGTCGGGCGAGTGGCGCCGCGGCCCGCCGATCGTCTCGGTTCTGATGCGCGCGGCGACCGTCCGGGCGGGCGCCGACTCGCTGCTCGCCCACCAGGCCGCCGACGTCCTGATCCAGCCGGACGTGGACGATATCGAGATCCGCGACTGGAAGGCGTTCGAACCGGGTGTGGCGGCCGGCTACGCCGCGGCCGTCGAGGTGCTGGATCGGCTCAGCCACCCGGTCATCGACCTGCGCCGCCGCGCCAGTCTGGACGATAATCTTCGTCCCGGTTCGGCGCCATCTGGTCGGCGCGGTTCCCTGGCGAACTCGGATCGCGACGCCGATATGGGTTAGCATCGCCGCATCCGGCGAATTCAGGTTCGAGTCGTGACCCGACAGTTGCGTTTGAAACTCAGGCGCGCCCCCTCGTTCTCGCGAGCGGACTTCGTGCTGTCCGACACCAACCGGGAGGCGCTCCGGGTGTTGGACGATTGGCCGAACTGGCACGGCGGATGCCTGGCGCTGGTCGGACCGGAAGGCTCCGGAAAGACCCACCTCGGCCGAGACTGGGCGCATCGCAGCGGCGCGCTGGTGCTCGATCCGAAGTCGACGGACCTGACCGGCGCCGTGGGGCGGCCGGTGCTCCTGGATGACGCCGACCAGGCGAGCCCGGAAACGCTCTTCCACCTGATCAACATGGCCGGGGCGGGTGGCGGCCTGCTGCTCACAGCCCGCACGCACCCGACCTCCTGGCCATCGGATCTCCCGGACCTCCGGTCGCGGCTGAACGCCCTCCCCGTCGCGCAGATCGGCGAGCCGGACGATGTCGTGCTCGAAGGCTTGCTCAGAAAATTCTTCCGTGAACGGAATATACGCCCTACTGACGACGTCTATCCTTATTTGATGTGGCGGATCGAGCGTTCGGTGCGGATGGCGCGAGAAATCGTCGCCCGTATCGATGAAGCAGCGGATGCGGAGCAACGTGAAATCACCCGCTCCCTGGCGCGACAGATTCTTGAATCTGAGACCCGCACCCTCGATCTGTTCGAATGACATCTTGTGACGCGCGAATTAATGCGCCAAACCAGTTGAGCCCCGATTTGTTGCGATGAGCCTCCCCTTGGAAGCCCGAGTCGACGGAACGACCGCGCACGATCCCGCGCTGGCGGTGATCGCGCCTGCGCCGCCGCCTCCGGATCTGCTGCGATCTCCCGACCGCTTCTTCAACCGGGAGCTCTCCTGGCTGAGCTTCAATCAGCGCGTGCTGGAGGAGGCGGAGAACCATCGGCACCCCTTGCTGGAACGGCTCCGGTTCCTGTCGATCTCGGCGAACAACCTGGATGAGTTCTTCATGGTCCGGGTCGCGGGCCTGAAGGCTCAGGTCCGCGAGGGCGTCCGAGTGCTGAGCCAGGATGGCCTTTCGCCGGCCCAGCAGTTGGTCCAGGTCAACACGTCCGCCAACGATCTGATGGCCCACCAGCAGCGCATCTGGCGCGACATGCGGGCCGAACTCTCCGCCGCCGGACTGGTGCTGCTCGACGCGAAGGACATCACCGGCGCCGATCGCCCGGCGATCGAGGAGATCTTTCTCAACCGCATCTTCCCGGTGCTGACGCCGCTGGCGATCGACCCGGCGCACCCCTTCCCGTTCATCCCCAACCTGGGATTCTCGTTGGCGCTCAAGCTGCGGCGGCTCTCCGACGGCAAGGCTCTCTACGCGCTGGTGCCCGTTCCGACCCAGGTGGACCGTTTCTGGGAACTGCCGCCCGGCGGTCGGCGCAAGCACGCGCGCCGGTTCTGTGCGCTGGAGAGCTTCCTCATCCTCTTCCTCGGCCGCCTGTTCCCCGGCTGCGAGGTCGAGGGCCAGGGCCTCTTCCGGCTGATCCGCGACTCCGACGTCGAGATCGAGGAAGAGGCCGAGGATCTGGTGCGCGAGTTCGAGGCGCGCCTGAAGCGCCGACGCCTCGGATCGGTGGTGCGGGTGAAGGTTCAGGCCTCCATGCCGGAAGACCTGCGCAGCTTCATTCTCGAAGGCATCGAAGCCGAACCGCAGGACGTGGTGACGGTCGACGGCAAGCTGGGACTGGCCCAGCTCTCGGAGCTGATCCCGCCCGATCTGCCGGCCTTGAAGTTCCCGCCCTTCGCACCCCGCTTTCCCGAGCGCATCCGCGACCACGGCGGCGACTGCTTCGCGGCGATCCGCGAGAAGGACATTCTCGTCCATCATCCGTTCGAGAGCTTCGACGTGGTGGTGCAGTTCCTGCGTCAGGCCGCGCTGGACCCGAACGTCATCGCCATCAAGCAGACGCTCTACCGCACCTCGAAAGACAGCCCGATCGTCGCGGCGCTGATCGAGGCGGCGGAGAACGGCAAGAACGTCACGGCGCTCGTGGAGATCAAGGCGCGCTTCGACGAGGAGGCCAATCTCCGCTGGGCGCGCGACCTCGAGCGGGCGGGCGTGCTCGTGGTGCTCGGCTTCGTCGAATACAAGACCCACGCGAAGCTGAGCGTGGTGGTTCGCAGGGAAGGCGACGGCCTGCGCACCTACTGCCACTACGGAACCGGCAACTACCACCCGGTCACGGCCAAAATTTACACCGATCTCTCGCTCTTCACGACCGATCCGGCGCTCGCGCGGGATTCGGCGCGCCTGTTCAACTACATCACCGGCTACGCGCTTCCCGGCCAGATGGAGAAGCTGTCGTACTCGCCGATCGCGATGAAGCACGACCTCATCACGCTGATCGCCAGGGAGGCCGAACACGCCCAGGCCGGCAAGCCCTCGGGCATCTGGGCCAAGCTGAATTCACTGGTCGATCCCGAGATCATCGACGCGCTCTACCGGGCGAGCCGGGCGGGCGTACCCATCGATCTGGTGATCCGCGGCATCTGCTGCCTTCGCCCCGGGGTGAAGGGCCTGTCTGAAACCATCCGGGTGAAAAGCATCGTGGGGCGCTTCCTGGAGCATGCGCGCATCGTCGCTTTCGCCAACGGCAAGCCCCTGCCCTCCAACGAGGCGCGCGTCTTCATCTCGTCCGCGGACTGGATGCCGCGCAACCTGGATCGCCGTGTCGAAGTTATGACACCCGTCGAGAATCCGACGGTGCACCAGCAGGTGCTGGACCAGATCATGGTGGCCAACCTGAACGACGAAGCGCAGAGTTGGCGCCTGGACGCCGAGGGCCGATATCAGCGGACGCACGGCTGGGACCGAAAGCGCGCGTTCTCCGCCCACGACTACTTCATGACCAACCCGAGCCTCTCCGGACGGGGCCACAAGGTGAAGGATCTGCCGCGTGCGTTCGACCATGTGGGCTCGGGAAACTAAGCCAGGTCCGTTCGACGCCGCCGTCATCGACGTCGGCTCGAACTCGGTCCGCCTGGTCCTCTACCGCGTCGAGGGGCGCGCGGTCTGGACCATGTTCAACGAAAAGATCCTGGCCGGCCTCGGGCGCGATCTGGCCGCCACGGGACGCCTGTCGCCGGACGGGGTCGAGGCGGCGCTGGCGGCGCTGCGCCGTTTCGCGGCGCTGGTCGCGGCGGCGAAGCCCGAGCGTGTCTTCGCGGTCGCCACCGCCGCGGTCCGGGAGGCGCAAGACGGCTCGGCCTTCTGCCGCAGGGTGTGGACCGAGACCGGTCTCGAACTCCGGGTGCTCAGCGGCGCCGAGGAGGCCCGGTACGCCGCCCTCGGCGTTCTGGCGGGCGCGCCGCACTCGACCGGGCTGGTGGGCGACCTGGGCGGCGCCAGCCTCGAGCTCGTCCGCCTGCACCTGGATCAGCCCGGCGACGGCGTCACCCTGCCGCTAGGCCCATTCTCGTTCGGAGACATCGGTCGCTTCGATCCCGACCGAATCCGGACGCAGGTGGAGCGACGGCTGAAACCCCACGCCGAACGGCTGTCGACACCGGTGTTCCATGCCGTCGGCGGCGCCTGGCGCAACTTCGCGCTGCTGGCCATGCGGATGAGCGGCTACCCGCTCGAGATCGTCCACCAGTTCGAACTCAGCCGGCGCGAGGCGATGGAGGCGGCCAAAGTCATCGCGCGCCAGTCGCCGCGCTCGCTCGACAAGGTCGAGGGCATCTCCAAGCGCCGCCTGGAAACCCTGCCGCACGCCGCCGCCGTGCTGGAGGGGTTGATCGAGACGCTCGGGATCGAGCGGGTCGTCCTCTCGGCCTTCGGGCTGCGCGAGGGCGTCCTCTTCGAGTCGATGCCCATGGCGCAGCGCGCGGAAGATCCGCTGATCGAAGGATGCGAGGCCCTCAGCCGTCGCGAGGGGGTCAATCCGGAGCTGGGCGCCGCGCTCGAGGCCTGGGTGAAACCGGCCTTCGCCAGCCTGGAGCCGCTGATGGACGTCCGCGAGTCGGTGCTGCTCAGCGCCGCCTGTCATCTCGCCGACCTCGGCGCGCGGCTGCACCCCGACCATCGCGCGGACCTGATCTTCCACCAGGTCCTGCGCGCCCCGATCCCGGGCATGAACCATCCGGAGCGGGTGTTTCTGGCGACGTCGCTGTTCGCCCGCCACACCGCCGCGGCCACCGTGCCCGAGCCGGCGCTGGTGGCGCGCCTCCTGACCCACGAGCGGGTCCAGCGCGCCCGGGCGATCGGGTCGGCGATCCGCCTCGCCTGCGATCTTTCCGGCCGCAACGCGGAGCTGCTTCGGCGCGCCACGCTGGAGCTGCGTCCGTCCTCGGTGATCCTGGAGGCGGACGAAGCGTCGGCCGCCATCCTCTTCGGCGAACAGACTTCCAAGCGGGCCGGGACCCTCGCGAGCCTTCTCGAGCGCGACCTCAAGCTGCGCACGACCCGAGCGCAACTGCGCGAAAGCGCCTAGCCGAGCGAGTTTTCCCCGTCGAAGCCGGAGTTGCGATCCTTCTCCCCTTGCTTGCGGTCGTGAGAGCTATCAATCCCGCGCCCGGGGGAAGCATTAGCTGGCCGCCCGCGCGGCCCGGCGGACTGGCACGACCCTCACCCGCGTCCCATCGAGCACCAGAGCAAGTTCGCCGCGCTTCAGCTTCAGCGCGTCCTCGCCGAAGGCTTCGCGCCGCCAGCCGTGCAGCGCCGGGGTGTCGGCGCGATCGTCCGCGGCGATCTTCTCGAGGTCCGCCACGGTGGCGATCAGCTTCGACGCAACCCCGGCATCCTCGGCCCGCGCCTTGAGGAGCACTTTCAGCAGCTCGACGACAGCGCCGGCGGCCGGCGGCGGGGGCGCCTGATGACGCTCGATCGTGGGGGCGTAAGTCTCGGGATCCCGCAGCGCGGCCTGGATGGCCTCGATCAGCTCCGGCCCGTAGCGGGAGCCGGCGAAGCCCTTGGGCACCGACCTCAGGCGGTTCATCGCGTCGGCGTCCGTCGGCGCCTGGGCGGCCAGTTCGTCGATGGCCTCGTCTTTCAAGATGCGGCCGCGCGGCTGATCGCGCTGCTGGGCGGTGCGTTCGCGCCACGCCGCGACGGCGCGGAACACGGCCAGATACTTCGCCGTGTGCTTGCGCGGCTTCAGCCGCCGCCAGGCGTTCTCGGGATTGACGTCGTAAAGCGCCGGATCGCACATCGCGGCCATCTCCTCGGTCACCCAAGAGAGCCGGCCCTCCTTCTCCAGCCGCGCCCGGAGGATCGGATAGAGTTCGGCCAGGTGGGTGACGTCCGCCAGGGCGTAGCTCTGCTGGGCCGGGCTCAGCGGCCGCCGCGACCAATCGGTGAAGCGATGGCTCTTGTCGATCTCGACCTTCAGGATCTTCCGCACCAGGCCATCGTAGGCGACCTGCTCGCCGAAACCGGCCGCCATGCCGGCGATCTGGGTGTCGAACAGCGGCGCCGGCATCGCGCCCAGGATGTTGAATATCTCCACGTCCTGGCGCGCGGCGTGGAACACCTTCAGCACCTTCGGGTCCCGCATCACCTTCAACAGCGGTCCCAGATCCAGCCCTTCGGCGAGCGGGTCGATGATCGCCTCGATCCCGCCCGGCGCCGCGGCCTGGACCAGGCAGAGCTTGGGCCAATAGGTGGTTTCGCGCATGAACTCGGTGTCGACCGCGACGAAAGCCTGCCCCTCCAGCCGAGCGCAAAAGTCCGCAAGGTCGGCGGTGGAGGTGATCGGAGTCATCGGCTAGCTATAGCCACGCGCACCGCCGAGTCTGCAAGTTTCGACAGGCCGGCGGCGTCGTTTCGAGTTCCGAGAAGTTCGTCACGCCATGACCGACCGCCAGAACCGTCCGACCAACGGTTTGACCTACGCCGAGGCCGGCGTCGACATCGACGCGGGCAACGCCCTGGTCGAGGCGATCAAGCCGCTGGCCCGCGCCACCCGGCGCCCAGGCGCCGACGCGGCGCTGGGCGGGTTCGGAGCGTTGTTCGACCTGAAGGCCGCCGGGTACGCCGACCCGTTGCTCGTCACCACGACCGACGGCGTGGGCACCAAGCTGAAGGTGGCGATCGAGACCGGCCTGGTGGGCGGCGTCGGCATCGACCTCGTGGCCATGTGCGTCAACGACCTGCTGGCGCAGGGGGCCGAACCGCTGCTCTTCCTCGACTATTTCGCGACCGGCAAGCTCGACGTGGCGCAGGCGACGCGGGTGGTCGCGGGCATCGCCGAAGGCTGCAAGCTCGCCGGCGCGGCGCTGGTCGGCGGCGAGACCGCGGAGATGCCCGGCATGTACGCCGGCGACGACTTCGACCTCGCCGGCTTCTGCGTCGGCGCGGTGGAGCGAGGGCGGGTGCTCCCGAACCTCGAGGCGCAGCGGCGCGGCGATCTGATGATTGCGCTCGGCTCCTCGGGCCCGCACTCCAACGGCTACTCGCTGATCCGCCGCATCGTCGAGCTGTCCGGCCTCGCCTGGGTTGCACCCTCCCCGTTCGCGGACGGCGAGACGCTCGCCCAGTCCCTGCTCACGCCGACGCGAATCTACGTCGAAAGCGTGCTGCCGCTCGCCAAGGCCGGCGTGCTGAAGGGCTGCGCCCATATCACCGGCGGCGGCCTGATCGAAAACCCGCCCCGCGCCATCGCCACGGGCCTAGCGCCGCGCTTCGACTGGAGCGCCTGGAGCCCGCCGCCGGTGTTCGCCTGGCTGGCGCGGGCCGGCGGCGTGGCCGAGCCCGAGATGCGCCGCACGTTCAACTGCGGCGTCGGCCTCGTCCTCATCGTCGCCCCCCGGGACGCCGAAGCGGTGCTGGCGGCGTTGCTGAACGCGGGAGAGACGGCCTTCATCTGCGGCGAGCTTGGCGGCGACGAGACCCGGTGACTTGCAG
>DATJRL010000048.1:0-7250 GCA_035504785.1 Caulobacteraceae bacterium | reverse complement strand
CGGCCCCCCACGCCTCGCCCCTTGGCGAGGTCGCCTTGAGCCCGACCGGCCCCGGCCCAGGTTCGCCTTCAGAGATCGCGCTAAGCCCGCTCGGCCAGACCTGGAGACCTTGGCCAGCCATCGAAGGCCACGGCCGACCCCCACGCCCACCTCGCGGATCGTCGAGAAGAAGATGCGGCGACCTCGCGGCCGCCGCACCGGCGGGATCAGGCCCGCGCCTTGACCGCAAGATGACGCAGACCCCGTTCAGCTGCCTTCTGCGCCAGGTTCAACGCTGGTCCGAAGGGCTTCAAGCCCGCGGCCCGATCGCCGTTGATCGAGTTGGCCAGGGTCAGAACGCAGACCGGATCGAGCGCCAGCATCTCGTCGTTGGCCCGGAACGGGGCCGCCCGCCCATGCCGGTCGAAGTCGGCCTTGGCCAGGACCAGGGTGACGCCCTTTTGCCGCGCCCACTTGATGGCCAGCTTCTCGGCGCCCTTGGCGCCGGAGGTCGCCAGTGCCATGTCCGGCCACTGCTCGCGCGCCCAGTTCAGGGCGTCGAAGATGCGCCCAGCGTCCTCGGCCGTATCGGCCTGCGGCGCCGCGCGGAACGCCACCACGGTCGCGCCCGGATCGGTCGCTTGGTGTTTGCGGGCCTTGGCCGCCCGCAGGGCGTCGCGGGCTTCGATCTGGGCCGCCGTGGTGCGGGTGGCCTTCACCGACCCCTTCCAGGGGCTCCACACCTCGCCGGTCGTGGTCGTGTAGGTGGCCGACGCCGCGTCGCGGACGATCTCCATCGCCAGGGTGGCGACGTCGGCCGTGCGGGCCTTCAAGGTGGCCTCCTGGATCTCGGTGTCGAGCACCTCGGAGCCGTCGAAGTCTCGGACCAACCCGGCGAGCTGGTCCCGGGCCTTGTCCGCGTCGCGCTCGATGCGCTGGGCCACGGAGTGGAAGGCGCCGATCAGGGCCTCGCCGATCATCACATGGAAGTCCTCTAGGGCGGACTCGCCGACGACGTCGAGCAGTTCCGTCATGAGGCTCACGCCGAGCTGGTGAAGCGCCGCCTCCGGCGGATGGGTTCGGATATCCTCGAGCGCAAGGGCCTGGGCCTCGTAGGCCGTCAGGCGATCGGAAGAGAGAGGAGAAGGAGAAAGCTGCATGGGGAAAGTCCCTTCGCGGGGTGGGGTTCGAGCCCGTCGGCTCGTGACCGCCCCGCGCCGCCAGGCGGCGGGCCCCACAAGGGCTTTGAGCGTCAGCGTCCCTTGTGGGGCGCGACGGATGGTGGCGAGGTCACTGGAGCCAGAGGGCGACACCCTCCTGCCTGGACGTCCCGTCAGCGGCCCTCGGAACGGCCGGGCGCCAGCCGGCCCGCGCCGCCAGGTGGTCGACCGCCTCCGGACAGCCGCCGACGGAAAGGGCGAACCGGCCGGCCTCGTCCCAGGCGTTCTGGTCGCGGCCTTCGAACCGCGCCGCGTAGGACCAGGCCATGCTGTCGGCCGTGGCCAACCGGCGACGCACCTCCGGATCGAGCAGCGAGGTGCGCTTACAGCCGAACCCGTGCAGGCGCAGGTCCGGCCGATCGTGGAGGATGGCGTCGAGGATGCCGGCGATCACCGCCGGGTCGCCCTGACGCTTGCAGAGCGAGCCGACCCCGACCCAGGCGCCGCGGCCGATGCGCCCGCCGTAGGCCTCGAGGTGGCGGCGGTAGTCGTCGGGGGATCGGCCCTGCGGCACCGCCAGCAGGTGGACCCCGCCCGTGCCGGCGTCCCGGATCGCGTCGAACCGGTCGATGGTGAGCGCCTGGTGACGCGCAAGCGTGAGTCCCGTCGCCCGCAAGGCGACGCGCTCGCACATGTAGTCCTGGGTCGACGCCGCGATGAGGCCCGTCCGCGCGTAACACCGGATCATCGCCGCGTAGGCCCGCGGCGACTGGTCGAAGCCGCCGCGCAGCGCCACCTGGGTGAAGGCCCCGGAATCCAGCAGCCACGGCGCGTCGCAGCCGAGGAAGGGCGCGTCGCAGACCCGTGCTCGCAGGACATTGGCCGAGACGCACACCCGAAACCCGCGCAAGGTCAGCGGCCAGACCAGCCGCGGATGGTGCACGCCGACATAGAAGCGGAAGTCCGCGTCGGCGGTGAGCGGCACGGACGGATCAACCGGCCGCATCGCCGCCTCCCGACTGGTCGCGCCGCCGGCGCTCGGCGCGCAGCGCCTCGACAACCCGCAGGTCGCGATGATGCTGGATGAGGTGCTCGAGGCGGTCGTCCGGCAGGCGGCGGGGATCCAGACGCGGTCCCCTCCGCCGCGGCATCAGGCGACCGAAGGCGAGTTGCCGGCCCCGGTTCTCCGCCTCGGTGATCAGCCCGCCGAGCTCGGCGCGCGACCACACTCGTTCCAAGCCGTGCAGGTCGTGACCGCCCGGATGGCGCGCCGCCCGAAGCCGCCCGAGCAGCTCGGCGATGGCGCCGGCGTCGTCGCAAAGCCGAATGTGGGCGGGCCGCAGCGTGCGCGCCGTTCGGTCGAAGCGCTCGTAGAGCCGGCGGCGCGGGCGCATCAGGGCGCTCTGGCGGTCGATCTCGCCGAGCCAGGCCGCCAGACCGGCGAACGCCGGCGCGCGCAGGCCGCCGCCCATGACCGGCCGTGGGGCCGGCGGGGTCCTCGCGCGCGAAGCGCAGGAGCGGGGAGGGGGTCATGGCCGACGCTCCGCAGCCGGACGATCAGATCAGGCCGGCCAGTGCGCGGCGCACGACCGGGTCGCGGTCGAGGCGCGAGGCTGTGCCCGGACGCACGCCCAGGCGCTCATGGGCCTCGCAATAGCGGCCGTCGGTTGGCCGGCCGCAGAAGCTGAAATCGGCGCACTTGGGATCGCCGATCGGCCACTTGCAGGCGTGGGCGCCGAGCCTGACCAGGGTGTCGACCAGACCCGGCCCCTCGGGCGGCGCGAGCGAGACGCAGACCGGAGGCTGCAGGGGGCGGGACACGGGCGGCGCCGCCCTGGCCGGACGCCGCGCACGCGGCGCGGCGACGCGCGGCGCCCGCGCGGGCGCCGATGGCGCGCCGCGGCCGCTGAGCCCCAGGCGATGGATCTTGCCGATCACGGCGTTGCGGGTGACCCCGCCGAGCTGCCGGGCGATCTGCGAGGCCGAAAGGCCCTCGCGCCAAAGCTGGGAGAGGGTGGTGACGCGGTCGTCGGACCAGCCGAGGGCCGGCAGAGCGGACGGGGACATGGCGGGGCTCCTCCAGACGCGCCCGTCATCGAGCGCACCCGGACCCCGCCCTTCCTCCCCCTCCCCCCCGCCGCGCTACATCAACCCCAGCGTCCGGAGGCTGGCGACCTCATCGCCGGCGACGATGAAGTGGTCGTGCACCGCGATCCGCAGGACCTTCACCGCACCCAGCACCGCCTGGGTCATGTCGATGTCGGCCTGCGACGGCGTCGGATCGCCCGTGGGATGGTTATGGGCGAGCAGGATCGCGCTCGCCGACAGCTCCAGGGCCCGGCGCGCCACTTCCCGCGGATAGACCGGCGCGTGGTCGACGGTGCCGACGCCCAGCCGCTCGTCGGCGATCAGCTGGTTCTTCCGGTCGAGAAAGAGGACGTGGAACATCTCCCGCGGCAAGGCGGCCAGCCGAGCGCGCAGGTAGGTCTTCACCGCTTCGGTGCTGCCGAGGAGGGTGCGCTGGCGCAAGGGATGCTCGAGCACCCGCAACAGCAGGCCGTGCAGCAAGGCCAGCTCGCGGGCGGCGTCCGGGCCGATCACCTGCGCAAGTTCGGGCTCGGGGGCGCCGAAGATGCGCCCCAGAGCGCCGAACCGCCGCATCAGTGCGTCGGCGGCACCGGCGGGGTCGCGGCCCTGCCGCAGGCAGCGGCTGAGGATGAGGGCGAGGGTGTCGCCCTCGTCGAGGACCGCCGGCCCGTAAGCGGCGAACCGCTCCTGGAGCTCGGCCATCGGCCCGGCGGCGCCGAGCGCCCGAGCGGGCGCCTCGGCGATCCCGGATGCGAAGAGGTCCAGGGTGTCATCCACCACGGCCTCCTTCGGCCGGCGCGGCGATCCCCAGCACAGCAGCGAGCGGGGCGTGCCAGCGCTGGACGTTGCGCACCGCCGCCTGGTGAACCTCGGGCGCACGCGCCGCATCCGGCTCGAACGCGTCGAGGCCGAGCGCCAGGTAGGGGAGGGCCCAGTCGCAATCCTCCTCGAACCAGCCGTTCTGGCTGTAAGGCGTCTCGCGCAGGGCCACGGGCAGGCGCGCCAGCGCGGTGAGCGAGACCCGCAGGCCGCCGTGCGAGGCCGTGGTGACGAAGGCGGCGTCGGGCCCGAGCGGCTCGACGGTCTGGATCGCGCCCCAGGGCGAGGACGACCCGATAACAGGCGGAAAGGGGGAAAGCATGACCGGCTCCATCGCCGGCCAGGGACCCATTCCCCGCCCGGCTCGCCGGGCCACGCCCTTCCTCCACCTTTACCGGCCGCGCCCCGCGTTTTGAGAACGTTTGCAACATTCGCCAACAACACACGGGCGCCTCCGGCCGTCTTCGCCACAGTCGAACGAAAGGTGTTGACTCTCCACAACAACCCAAGCTAATCCGCGCGTCGCGTTCCAGCACTTTTCTCAAAAGGTACAGACCTCATGACAAACGTTAGCGGAACGCCGAAAAAGCGCGCCACGCGCCGAGGGCTGTTCGCCTTCGCGGTCCGGTCGTTGGAGAAGGAGGGGTGGACGGTCACGCGCGTGCCGCGCGGCGGCAAGGCCAGCCTGCGCCAGATCAGCCGGGGCGGCGAAACCCACAAGGTCTCGATCCGCACCTCGCAGGACGCCTGGATCGCCTTCCCGCGGGATCGGGCCGGCAAGGACGGTTGGGTTACCCTGGACGAGGTCGACTTCGTGGTCGCCGCCTCGGTCAACGACAAGCACAACCCGACCGAAGCCCGGATCCACCTGATCCCGGGCGATGACGCGCGCGACCGCTTCAATCGCGCCTACGCCGCCCGCAAGGCGGCCCATCACACCCTGCCGGCGGGACGCGGCATCTGGGTCTCGCTCTATGAGCGCGACGCCGCCGATCCGGTCACCCACGTCGGCGCCGGCGCGGGCCTCGCCCACGCGCCGATCGGCGTGCTCGACCTGACCCGCCAGGCGCTGCCGAGCGGCGAGGGCGACGGCGCGGACGATCCGGACGACGAGGACGAGGCGCCGACGCCCCCGCCAGCGGCGGCGGGAGCCCTGGCGGCTGACACGGCCCCGCTGACGATCCCGGAGGCCAAGCGGCGGCTGGCGCAGAGCCTCGGGGTGCCGGAGACCGCGATCAAGATCACCATCAAGCACTGACCTGGAACGCAGGGCTGGGTGGCGATGGCGGCCGCCAGGGAACGATCCCTGGCGGCCGCTTTGCGTCAGGCCGCTTTCGGCAGCACCGACTGCGGCGGCCACTTGGCGAGCACCGCCGCCAGCACCTCGGCCTTCTCCACCGGCACGAACACCCGCGGGGTGTAGGCGATGATCTCGGTGAAACAGCCGAGCGCCGCGAAGGCGGCGCGCTGGCTGGCCGCGCCCACCACCTCCAGGCGGTAGCGGTCCATCACCTTGGCCCGCCGCAGCCAGAGGCCGCCCGCCAGGGCGAAGGCCGAGCCTTCCTGCAGGGCGAGCCGCGCCACCTGACCTGCATCGCCGTAGGCGCTGGCGACGTCGGAGAGGCCGAGCGCCACCTTCAGGGCCGGAATCTGACCGGGATCGAGGAGACGGCCGAGCCAGCGGCGGCCGTCCGGCGCCTTCAGCCGGCGGACCGAGGTCCCCTTGTCCGGCAAATGGGTCCAGATCGGCAACAGCAGCCCCGAGACCAGCACCAGGTCGCGGGTGATCCAGGGATCGGCCTCGGCCAGTTCCTTGTTCCACGCCGCGCGCCAGCTGGCTTCGTCGGTTCCCTCCCAGGCCGACTCCTCGAACCCCTTCAGCGAGGCGATGGTGCGCTTCTCCGGCCGGATCAGGCGCACGGCGGGGACCAGCCGGTCGTCGTCGTCCGTGGTCGTTAGGCCCTGGACCACGAGGGCGGCGCGGCCGGACTTGCGGTTCACCGCGTGGATCACCCCATCCGGGTCGAGCCCGGCGGCGGCCTCGTCGGCCGTGATCAGCGCGCGCGTCGTGCGGACCTGGAAGCGGAGCAGCTTGGTCTCCGCGCCGGTCACCGCGTCCTTCCGCACCACCTCCTCGTCGAGGATGACCAGGTCGTCGGCGAGGATGTCCTCCATGCCCCGGTCCAGGACGCCGGACTGCGCCGCCCGCTCCAGGATCGAAGAGAGGATCTGGTCGAAAGCCGCGAAGAGTCCGTTCTGGTCGGCGATCCGCAGCGCCAGCAGGCGGTTCAAGAAGGTGTTCATCGGCGGCATGTCGTCGGGGCGCTTGAGGTCGCCCTCCCCGTCGAGCAGCCGAAGGCCGGTCTTGGCCTCGAAGGTCTCGCGGTCCATCGCCTCGACGTTCCCGAGGTGCAGGGCGACGTAGAAGGCCTGCAAGGCTCGGTGCGCCCAGGGACTCTCCAGATTGTCCTCGGCCCGGAAAAGGCCGGCGCCGGCGGTGCGCCGCTCGCCCCGGGTCAGGGCGCCCAGACTGTCGAGCCGGCGGGCGATCGTCGAGGTGAACCGCTTCTCGCCGTGGATGTCCGTGGTGACTGGCCGGAACAGCGGCGCCGAGGCCTGGTTGGTCCGGTGCGAGCGGCCAAGGCCCTGGATGGCCGCATCCGCCCGCCAGCCGGGCTCGACCAGGTAGTGGACACGCCGCTGCTGGTTTTGGGCCGCGATGTCGGCGTGGTAGCTGCGGCCGGTGCCGCCGGCGTCGGAGAACACCAGGACCCGCTTCTTGCCGGCCATGAAGGCGTCGGTCTCGGCCTTGGCCGCCGAGGCGGACCGGCGCTCGACCACGCGCCGGCCGCCACGGCTGATCACCCGGCGCGCGCGGCCGGTGATCTCGGCGACCTGCTCGATCCCGAGCGCCTCGAGCACCGCATCCAGCACGCCGGCGACCGCCGGCAGGCAGGCGAGGTGGGTGACCAGCTCGTCGCGCAGGCGCAGAGCCTCCTGGCTGACGACCGGCCGGCCGGCCGCGTCCTTCACCGGGACCAGGGTGACATTCCCGTCCTCGTCTTCGATGGCGTCCATCGCCATCACCGGGAAGGCGCCCATCAGATAGTCGAGGACCTGGTCCTTCGGGGTCAGGTCGACGGCCAGGTTGTTACACACCACGGGTGGGATCTCCCCCAGCCGCCGCTCCAACACCCCCACAAT
>DATJRL010000047.1:0-4777 GCA_035504785.1 Caulobacteraceae bacterium | reverse complement strand
TTGTGTGCACGGTCGGGTCTTCCTTGGAGACGTACTCGTCAGCCGTGTGGTTGACGCTCTTGTGGTCCGCCAGTTCGCGGCCGATGCGGCGATAGACGTTGGACGAGTCGGTCAGCAAACGGGTGTCGCGCGCGACGTGGGCGCTCACGGCGGCGGTGACGGCGTTGGCGGTCACGTTGTCGAGCATCATCGAACGGACGCGGCCGGTGTCGCGGTCCAAGAGGCTCAGCACGGCCCGCATGCTCTTGCCCCCGCGCGCCGAGTAACGGTGATCGCGGCCGAAGAAGGTCTCGTCGGCTTCCACGTCCCCGCCACCCCCGCCGAAGGGCTCAAGCGAGCCGTCCGCCATCGCTTCGCGGATACGGTGCGACATGAACCAAGCGGTCTTGATCGTGACGCCCAGCACGCGGGCCAGCTGGTTAGAGCTGAAGCCCTTCTTGGAGGCACAGATCAGCGCGATGGCCTGAAGCCACATGTTGAGCGGGACGTGGCTTTGTTCGAACACCGTCCCGATCTTGACGGTGAACTGCTTCTTGCAGGACCCGCACTTCTTCAGGCCGATCCGCACGCGCTTCTCAGGGTTCGGCTTGATCGCCGAAATGCGCTCGCACTCGCCGCAGAACGGGCAGAAGGGACCGTCCGGCCAAAGCCGCGCCTCGACGTGCTCGTAAGCGGCGGCTTCGCTGTGGAAATAAGGGGCGGACAGAGTGCTCGCCATCGGTCTAACTCCTTGACTCCGCTACACTAGCACAGGAGTTGGGTTTGCAAAAGACAATATCGCCCGACGGGAGGCGACGGGTTCAGGCTTGTGTTGTTGGATGAGCGACGACGGCACCGAGAATGACAGTCCTTCCGCGGCCGCCATGGGCCATCGCCGACGACGAGGTGTTGGCGCCGGACGGTGCAGAGTTCGCTCCCTGCGACGAGGCGATCGGCCGATTTGCCGCGAAGGCAGGCGCAAAGCTCGGGCAGGCGACCTACACGACGAGCCGTCAATGGGGTCGCATAGTGCGCGTGCAGGTCGCGATGCTCGGTTCGCGCGGGCCACGCGTCACGTGCTGGCTCCAACCGAACGGAGAGCTCAAACTCGTTGTCGACTTCTTCTCCGGACAGGATACGCCACAGAGAGACGACCGATGAAGCGACGAGTCACCGACGCTGGCTCCGTCGGCGCGTTGCGCTACGAGACGTAGGACCAGACGGCGCCGCCCACGCTCAGATCCTCTGCACGATTGCTCTGAACGCCGCGTTTGGATCGACTTCGGGGCGCGCCAGCAGGATGGTCAAAGCGACGCGCGCCTTAAGACCGCCGAGGGCGCCGGCGCCGACTAGGCCGCGACTGAGCAAGTCGGTTTCGGAGCCCGCATAGCCATAGGTCGCCTCGCAGATCCGGCCGCGGCCCGTTCGCGAGCAGAGAACCACCGGCATTTGTTCGGCCAGTTGCTGCACGCTCTGTACGAGGCTGGCCGGCACGTGACCGGCTCCCATGGCCTCGATGACGCATCCCCGGTAGCCGAGCCTCGGGAGGGCGTCGAGAAGGTCCCGATCCTGACCCATGGCAACCTTGATCAAGGCGACCTTTGGCAAGGAACCGCCGCGCGGGAGAGGGTGAACGCCGAGGTCCGGGAGGGAGCTGCGCAACAAGCGGGCGCGGCTCTCGTGAATTCGTCCGATCGGCCCCTCATCACCGGAAGAAAAGGCGTCGAGCGCGGTTGTATGCGTCTTGGTGACGTACCGCGCCGCGTGGATCTCATCGTTCATGACCACCAGGACGCCGGCCGCGCAGACGCCGGATCTGGCGACCGTGACGGCGTTGGCTAGGTTTGCCGGCCCGTCCGCTCCGGCCTGCGAGGCTGCGCGCATCGCGCCAGTGAACACAATCGGCGTCTGGCGACCGGTCAGTAGTTCCAGCGCGAACGCCGTTTCTTCGAGGGAATCGGTTCCTTGGACGACCACCACGCCCTCCGCACCCTCCGCTCGAAGCGTCGCGATCTCACGGGCAACGTCGATGAGATCGTCGAAGCCAAGGTTGGCGCTGGCTGTTGAAGCCATCTCCCGCACCCGGAGTTTCGGAGACTCGCGGCCGATCGGCCGCGCGAGGTCCGCCAGGGAGAGACCAGGCGCGAGGCCGCTCTGGCCAGCGGTCATAGCGATGGTTCCGCCGAGTCCGATCAAACCGATCGGCCCGTTCAGGCTGGTCCCGTCCTCGGACGTGCCCGGGGAGCTCACCCGCCCCATAGCCGTCGGTCGAAAATGTTGAGACGGCCCTTGCCGTAAGTCATCGCATGGGCGCGATCGTCGAGGAGCAGGGCCGGCGAGTCCAAGTCCACATAGTCGGCGAGGGTAGCCACGACGTAGGCGGGGGCGGCGCCCAACGACGTGGCCCCACCGCAGCCCAGCATGAGTTTGAGGCCGCGTCGCCGAGCGTCATGCGCGAGTTCGAGTCCGGGGGTGAGGCCGCCGACCTTGTCCAGCTTGATGTTGATCGCTTGGTACCGGTCCGCGAGCCTATAAAGGTCGGATACGTCCCGGCAGCTTTCGTCGGCGCAGATAGGAATCGGGCCACGAAATCCAGCCAACGCGTCATCGCGTTGATGGTGAAGCGGTTGTTCGATCAGAATAACCCCCAGGCGTGATAGCGGCTCGCACACCGATGCCAGCGTCGCGAGGTCCCACGCTTCGTTGGCGTCCACGATGAAGCGAGCGCCGGGCGCAGCGCGGCCGACCGCCTGGATGCGGCCGATCACATCCTCCCTGTCGGCCTTCAGCTTCAGGATACGATAGCCTTGGGCGGCCGCCCTCGCGGCGTCAGCGCTCATCTTCTCGATCGGGTTGACGCTGATGGTGTGGTCCACCTCCACCGAGGGAGACGGCGTGACTCCCGTCAGCTGCCATATGCTCAGACCCGTGCGCTTGCATTCGAGGTCCCAAAGGGCGCAATCGAGAGCGTTGCGGACCGAGGAGTTGGGCACGTTCGCGGCGATGGCCGCACGGCTGGGGTTGCTGTGCAGGACCTCCCGCGCCGCCTCGAATGCGTCGGCGAGGCAGTCCGGCGTCTGGCCGTACTGAGACAGCACGCCGCACTCGCCGCGGCCCACGAAATGACCGTCGCGCACCCATGCAACGAAAAGGTCGGAATGGACGCTGGCGCCGCGCGAGATCCGGAACGTCTCCGCATAGGGCCATTGCTGATAGGTGTAGATCAGGTCCATTCACGGAACTCATGTGCTCGTCGGTGGCGCTTTGGTGCGTCTGGCGGACAACCGCCGAGATTAGACGCGCCGCCGCATGCGCATGTATTCCGCCACGCCGAACAGTCTTAGGACCAGTTCCCGGGCGACTCCGTCGGGGCCATAGATCACCTCGGTGTCCGAAGGACGACTTCGATTGAACAGTCGTCCGTTCTGATCCATCAGCGTGCGATTTGGACCTCCTCGCATCCCCTGGATATGCGTGTAAAGGTCGCCATTCTCGGTCCAGACCTTGAGTTCCGGCATCTCAACTCCAGAGACGATGTCGTAAACGCCGGTGTAGCGCGACATTTCCTCCGGTGGGATCGCCCGCACGGTTCTTGGGGGCGGCATGAACTCCCGCCAGCCGTGGGCTCGGGCGACCGCCGCGAAGACCTCCCAGTAAAGGATCAGGCCGGACTCGGCGTTGGTGAGGACGACGGCGCCGTTGCCCGGTTCCAGCAGCGCCATGGCCTCGCACTGGTAGCCGTCGTTCGAGCCGCCGTGGCTGAACCGGCGGCCGGCGCCTTCGCCCATGACCTCCCAGCCGAGGCCGAAGAGTCCGCCCTGGGACGTCATCATCTGCTCCGCCAGCCGCTTGCCGAACAGAGGACTCGGAATCCCGAGCCACGCGTTTCGGCAGGCGATCATGAAACGCGCGTAGTCCCTGGCCGTCGTCCACACGCCGCCCGCGGCGAGTTGTGGCACGCACACCCACTTGCCCGGGATCGGCGACCCACCTTCGTGGCCGACCGCCGCACCTTCGCGGATACTCTCGGGGAGCGGGTTCTCGAACGTGGTCCTGTCCATGCCCAGCGGGTCAAACACAAGCTCGCGGGCGAGATTGGCGAAAGGCTTTCCGGACAACTCCTCCAGGACCAGTTGCACGATCATGGAGCCCCCGCCCGAATAGCGCACCGAATGGCCGGGTTTTTTGTCAACGCGGACGGGCGCGGTGAGCGCCGGGGGGCGACCCTCGAGTACGTCGAGCAACGTGGGCAGGTCGGAACCGGGGGGCATGCCCCCAAAACCGTGCACCGTCGTCCCCGCCGTGTGCGAGAGCAGATGCCGAAGCGTCACTGGGCGGCCCAGCGTGAATTCGTTTTCGGGGAGGCGCCAGGAGGTCAGGTAGCGATTGATGTCCGTGTCGAGATCCAGCCGGCCGCGCTCGACGTAATGAAGGGCCATGGCCGCCGTGATCGGCTTGCTGATAGAGGCGCCGGAAAACAAGGCGTCCGGCGTGGCGGGCGCTTCGGCGCCAGCCTCCATGAGGCCGAAGGCTTCCGACCACGCCAAGTCGCCATTTTCGATCACGGCGACGCTGACGGCTGGGCAGGCGTAATGGGCCAGACGTTCTTCCATGGTCCAGCGCGTGTTTTCGCCCACGACTTGGGTCGGGTGCGTGAGCCCGTTGCGGACGGCGTCGATCCTCGGGTCGGCGGCGTTCAATTCCCGTCTCCCGCCTGGCGGTGATGTCAGTCCCATGGGAAACTCCACGGGTGGGCTTGCTCGTAGATACGGGCCAGGCGAAGCAGGATGTCGTCCCG
>DATJRL010000046.1:0-5436 GCA_035504785.1 Caulobacteraceae bacterium | reverse complement strand
AGGGACTGCCGGGAACGCCATAGATCGTGAGCATGTCCGTCTCTCCTGTTCTCGACCTCAGCCGACGTCTTGGGCGTAGAGTCTCAGCAGGCCCATCCAGCCGCCTTCCGAATCGAAGGCCGCCCGAGCGCCTTCGCCCTCCGCGCCCATGTTCTCCAGCAACCGGTGCTCGAGTATCACTCGCGTGCCGTCGGCTTCCGGCGCGAAGGTCACCTCGACCTCGGTGAGGAGATCGGGATCGTAGGTCCAGTCGGCCGCGATCCGCCAGGCGAGCAACACGCGTCGCGGCGGCTCCCAGGCGAGCACGTCTCCCCACTCCGCCTGCGTTCCGTCCTCGAGCTGGCCGAACCAGCGTCCGCCGACGCGGCCCTCCAGCACCGCCTCCCGCAACGGCGAGGCGCCGATGGAGTGGCTCTTCGGCCACCAGCGGCCGAGGCCGGCCGTGAACACCTCGAACGCCCGTTCCGGCGCCGCCGCGACGACGAGGGTCTTGCGCACCGGCGCGGGTTTGATGGCGAGGCTCACGGGTCGATCTCCCTGTCGCGCGACGTCGTGTCGTTGGGCGTCTCGAGCTCGGCCTCGAACGCTTCGAGCGCCTCGTCCCAGAACCGATCCAACCAGGCCCGCATGGCGCCCAGACCCTTGGGGTCGATGGCGTAGATGCGGCGGGCGCCCTCCTGGCGGTCACTCACCAGGCCCGCCTCCTTCAGCACCTTCAGGTGCTGCGACACCGCCGGCCGGCTCACGGGGAGGCCTGCCGCGAGTTCGCCCACGGCCCTCGGCCCGGCGGCCAGCCGCTCGAGCACCCGGCGGCGCGTCGGATCGGCCAGGGCGGCGAAGGCGGCGGTCGCGTAAGTCATGACTTACTGTAAGTCGATACTTACCAGACGTCAACGTTCGACGGACGCCGGCGCGGGCGCCCTCAAACGACGCCGGCCGCCTGTTCCGGGTGCCGTTGCAGCCAATGGACGGCGTAGGAGCAGATCGGAGTCAGCGTCAGGCGCTCGCGCCAGGCGTGCGCGGTCAGAGCTTCCATGAACCGGCCCGCCGCGCCGCTGCCGCGCAGGCCGATCGGGGCCTCGACGTGGTCGATGAGCAGCCGCTGGCCGTCTCGCCGGTAGTTCGCGAAAACCGTCTGGCCCCGCACATCCATCTCCAGTCGCCGGTGGGCCGCATCGTCACGCAACTCGCCCATGGCGGGCCTCCGTTTGCCGCCGGGCCCTCGACCCGGCTATCCTGCGCTCAGGATAGGGTGTGGAGGAGACCCGCGCCATGCGCATTGCGCACCCTGCGCTGGGCTTGGCGATCGCGGGCGCCGCGCTCGGCGCCTGCCATAAACACGCGCCGCCGCCGCGGCTCGACGCCGTGGCGATCCCAGGCGCCAGCGGCGCCCAACTCGCGCCGGGCCTGTGGGTCGAGGCGATCTCCGACCGGCGTGGCGTGGTCCAGACCCGCTACTGTCTGGACCCGACCACAGCCGGCCGCCTCGCCTACCTCGGCGGCCAGCTCAACAGTCACTGCGCGCGCCGCGACATGGCTCAGGGCAGCGACGGCGCCTGGCATTTCGCCACGAGCTGCGACATGGGCCGATGGGGCAAGGTCTCTACCGAGGGGGTGATCCGCGGCGACTTCCGCTCCCACTATACGGTCGAGGCGCGCACGGTCACGACCGGCGCGACCGCGACCCCGAACGGCGAAAGCCGGATCACCGCCGACCTGCGCCGGATCGGCGGCTGTCCGCCCGACATGAAGCCCGGCGACATCGTCTCGTCCGCCGGCGGCCGCGCCAGCATCAACGGCTTGCAAGCGCCAGCGTGAGGCGGCCGACACAATTCTGAAGCGCGCCTGTGCTTTTCGACCATGTTTTCGGAGGAACGTTCTTTGATGCGAAAAGTCCTGCTCGTCGGCTTGGCCGCCGTCTCGCTCGGCGGCTGCGGCCAGGGGCTGTTCGGCGGCGTCCATTCGCCCCACCGCAAGCCCGGCCTGTGGGAGATGACGCTCGTCGGCGACCGTCTGCCGACGCCGGTGGTGACGAAGTGGTGCTTCGACGCGGAGTCGGATCGAGAGATGCCCGTGCTCGGACGGCGCCAGCGGCGGCCCGGCGGCGCCGGCGGCCCCGCGCCGGCCTGCAAGGTGTCGCTCAGCAAGAGCGGGAACGCCTACACCAGCGACACCCACTGCACGTTCAACGGCAGGACCGTCTCCAGCCAGTCGGTGACCACGGGCGACTACGAGGCCAAGTACACCACCACCCAGACCATCGACGTCGAGGGCGATTCCGTGCCCGCCCGCAACGGCAAGCACACCGTCACCCAGACCTGGGTCTACAAGGGCGAGTGCCCGCCGGAACTGCAGCCCGGCCAGGTGGAGCGGCCTGACGGGGAGGTGGTGGAGATGGCCTCGATGCGCGCCGGCTTCGGCGGCGTCGGTCGTGGCGGCGGCAATGCCGCGACGAACGCCGCCAGCAACGCCGCCGCCGCGCCCAGCCAGTAACCGGAAAGAGCGGCTACAGCCGCTCCACCGCCATCGCGACCGCCTCGCCGCCGCCGATGCAGAGCGAGGCGAGACCGCGCTTCTCGCCACGCGCCTCCAGCGCCGCCAGCAAGGTGGCGAGAATGCGCGCGCCGGAGGCGCCGATCGGGTGGCCGAGGGCGCAGGCGCCGCCGTTGACATTGACCCGCCCATGATCGAGCCCCAGCTCGCGCATGGCGATCATGGCGACGACGGCGAAGGCTTCGTTGATCTCAAACAGGTCCACGTCACTGGCGGCCCAGCCGGCGCGCTTCAGCGCCTTTTGCATAGCGGGTCCGGGCGCGGTGGCGAAGTTGGACGGCTTGTGGGCATGCGCGCCGTGCCCGGCGACGCGGGCGACTGGCTGCAGCCCCAGCTTCTCGGCCGTGGACGCGCGCATCAGCACCAGCGCCGCCGCGCCGTCGGAGATCGACGACGCGTTGGCGGCGGTGATCGCGCCGTCCTTGGCGAAGGCGGGCTTCAGCGTCGGGATGCGCGACGGGTCGGCCTTCAGCGGTTGTTCGTCGTCGAACACGACGGTGACGCCGCCGCGGCCCGCCACCTCCACGGGCGCGATCTCAGCCCTGAAGGCCCCGCCTTCGACGGCGCGGCGCGCCCGGGCCAGACTTTCGATCGCGTAGTCGTCCATCTCGGCTCGGCCGATCTGGTAAGCGGCCGCGCTTTCCTCGGCGAAGGCGCCCATCAACTTACCGCCCTCGTAGGCGTCCTCCAGGCCGTCGAGGTACATGGAGTCCATCACCCGATCGTGGCCGCTGCGGGCGCCGCCGCGGTGCTTGGCCAGCAGGTAGGGGGCGTTGGTCATGCTCTCCATGCCGCCGGCCACGACGATTTCGGCGGACCCGGCGGCCAGCATGTCGTGCCCCAGGATCGCGGCCTGCAGTCCCGATCCGCACATCTTGTTGACCGTTGTCGCTTCCACGGACAGGGGCAGGCCCGCCTTCAGCGCCGCCTGCCGCGCCGGGGCCTGACCGAGTCCGGCCGGCAGGACGCAACCCATGAGGATCTGCTCGACGGCCCCGGGGTCGACGCCGGAGCGCTCCACCGCCGCCTTCACCGCCACGGCGCCTAGCTCCGTCGCGTGGACGCCGGCGAGAGAGCCCTGAAATCCGCCCATCGGCGTGCGGGCGTAGGCGACGATGACGACGGGATCGGCGGACATGGAGCGGCTCCTTGGCGGGTCATACGCATGTGCGGCCTGCCGCGCCATGACGCAAGCACGGCTCGCGCGATTGCGTCTTCAAACGCAACGCTTGAAATCCGGCGCGGGACGCCCCACCCTCGCGGCATGGGCCGCACCGCCGACTATTCGAAAGAGACCTGCTCCGTCGCCGCCGCCCTGGCGGTGGTGGGGGATCCCTGGACGCTGCTCATCCTGCGCGAGGCGTTCTTCGGCGTCCGTCGCTTCGACGATTGGCAGTCGCGGCTCGGCGTGGCGCGCAACGTGCTGGCCGCGCGACTGAAGAGCCTGGTGGAGCAAGGCGTGCTCGAGACCCGCCTCTACAGCGCGCATCCGCCGCGCAAGGACTATGTGCTGACCGCCAAGGGGCGAGACCTGCGTCCGGTGTTGCTGGCGCTGAAGGCTTGGGGCGACCGTCATGTGTACGGCGACGGCCGCCAGCCGCTGGACTGGGTCCACGCCTGCGGGGCCGTGTTCGAGCCCCGAATGGTTTGCGCCGCCTGCGGGGAAGCGGTCACCGGCCGGGACCTGACGCCGAGGGTGCGCCAAGCCGTCACCGTCGGCGAGGCCCTGTCGGGCCCGGATACGCTCAACCCCCGCGGGCGCTAGTAGCGGGTGTTTTGCCTCGGCTTAACAATTTCGTCCTAATCAGGGCGCATGGCCCAAGTTGCTTTTCCCGCCACGCCGCGCGATCGACGCGCCGCCGAACGCATCCCCACCTCTCTGCGCGGCAAGGTGTTTCCCGGCGCCATCGACTGCATCATCGCCGACTTCGCCAAACACGGCGCGCGGCTGCGGTTCGAAGGCGCGGCGCCGAGCGGCGAGCGCTTTGTCGTGGTGGTCTGGTCCAGCGGGCAGGCCTTCGAAGCCGAGCCGCGCTGGCGTGGCGGGTGCGAGGTCGGCGTGCATTTCATCGCCAGTCGCGACCTGCGCCGACCGGCGCCGGCGAACATGGCCGAAGCGCAGGCGATGTGGCGCAAGCGGCGACCTCGCTTGCGTCGCAAGGCGATCGTCGCCAGCCCCGCGATCGTCCGCTCGACGCGCCGCCGCTCGCCGCGCATCGGCCCCCCGCCCCCAACGCCGTAGGCGCTCGCCCGCGGCTACTCACGCCAGTGCTGGGCGATCCAAGGCGCTGGCCGATAGCTTTGCAGACCGAGCGAGAAGCGGCCCTCGATCGCCCCGGCGGGCTTCGGCTCGCCGTGGAAGACGATGACCCGGGCGCCGGCCGGAGCTCGCGGCGCCTGCCAGAGCCGCAGCGGCCATGGCGGCAGGCAGCCGACGCGGTAGCTGGGGCACCACGCCGCCGGCCAGAACGAGAGTTCGCCCCGAGCCTGCAGATATTCCGACAGGTACTCTTGCTCGTTGCGGATGCGCCGGACGATGCCGTCGGGGTCTCGGGCGAAGGTCTCGAAGATGTCGCACCGCTCGGCCGGACGGTAGCGATAGACCGAGGAGTTCCCGACCAGGCGCATCGGGTGATACCAGTCGCGGATCATCGGGAACGCGCCCGGGTGGTCGAAGAGCGGATCGAGCGAGTCCACCACCACCACGTCGAGATCGAGGAACAGCACCGTCTCGTCCAGCAGGGACGTCAGCTCCGGCGAGAACGAGGCGATCTTCAGCCAGCCGCGCTCTTTCGGCTGGTCGAACCGGGGCATCGCCGGGATGGCCGCGCCGATCACCTCGGCCCGAAGCCCGGTCGCGTCGTCGGTCAGGCAGACGAACCG
>DATJRL010000045.1:0-2695 GCA_035504785.1 Caulobacteraceae bacterium | reverse complement strand
GAGAGCATCGGCGTCGACCTATTCGTGCCGATGGACGTCTCCAGCGATGAGTCGATGGACGCGGCCTTCGCGGAGATCGAGCAGAAGTGGGGCCGGCTGGACTTCTTCGTTCACGCGATCGCCTTCGCCGACCGCGACCAGATCAAGGGTTCGTTCGTGGAGAACTGCACGCGCGAGGGCTTCGCCAGGGCCCTGGACATCTCCGCGTACAGCTTCGTCGACTGCGCGCGCCGCGCCTCGCGGATCATGCCCGACGGCGGTTCGATGATCACCCTGACCTATCTCGGTTCCGAGCGCGCCATCCCCAACTACAACACCATGGGCGTGGCCAAGGCGGCGCTGGAGGCTGCGACCCGCTATATCGCCCGCGACCTAGGTCCGCGTGGCATCCGGGTCAATGCGGTCTCCCCAGGCGCGATGCGCACGCTATCTCTGGCCGGCATATCCGGCGGGCGGAGCATGCTGGCCGAGGGTCGGCGGCTGTCGGCGATGAAGGAGGACACGTCGATGGAAGGGGTGGCCGGTTGCGCCCTGTGGCTGCTGTCCGAGCTCGGCCGGTCCACCACCGGCGAGATCATCCACGTCGACGCCGGATTCCACATGATGGGGCTTCCCAGCGAGGAGGAAGGCGCAGAGGGTTGAGCCCATGAGCGAGGCCCGCCCCGGCGAAGAGATCGGCTGCGACGTCGCCATCGTCGGGGCCGGGATGGCCGGGGCCACCCTGGCGCTGGCCCTCTGCCAGGGCGGCCTCGAATGCGTGCTGATCGACCCGCTGCCGTTCGAGACCCAGGCGGCGGAGACCTTCGACGGCCGCGCCAGCGCGATCTCATTCTCGTGCTTCCGCCAGTGGCGAGCGATCGAGGCCGCCGAGGGCATAGAGCCCCACGCCCAGCGGATCGAGCAGATCCTGGTCACCGACGGCCGCTCGCCCGGCGCGGCCGCCGCGCCCGCGCGGGGGGTGTGGCTGCGCTTCGACTCCGCCGAGATCGCCGACCGCGTCGAGGGCGAGCCGCTCGGCTACCTGGTGGAGAACCGGCGAATCCGCGCGGGCCTTGCCCGGGCGGTGACCGCGACGCCGGTGCGGGTCCTCGCCCCGGCCAAGGTGAAGGCCGTCGAGCCGGAGGCGGGCTCGATCAGGCTCGAGCTCGAGGATGGCCGCACGATCCGCGCGGCGCTTGCCGTCGGCGCCGACGGGCGCAACTCCAAGGTGCGGACGGCGAGCGGCATCGAGGTTACCGGCTGGGAGTACGGACACGTCGGCGTCGTCGCCACCGTGGGCCTGGGGCGCGACCACCAGGGGGTCGCCTACGAGCACTTCCTGCCCAGCGGCCCCTTCGCCATCCTGCCGCTCACGGAGCAGCGGGCGAGCCTTGTATGGACCGAGAGCCGCGCGCGGAGCTCGGCGCTGATGTCGGCCCGCCCGGAGGTCTTCGAGGCGTGCCTGCGTCGCCGTTTCGGCCCGTTCCTAGGCGAGGTGAGCGTGCTTGGTCAGCGTTTCGCCTATCCGCTCTCCCTGCAGCTCGCCCGGCGCATCACCGCGCCCCGCGCGGCGCTGGTGGGCGATTCGGCCCATTCCGTGCACCCGATCGCCGGCCAGGGGCTCAACATGGGCCTCAAGGACGCGGCGGCCCTGGCCGAGGTGCTGATCGAGGCCATGCGCCTTGGCGAGGACATCGGCTCGGCGGCGGTGCTCGAGCGCTACGCCCGCTGGCGCAGCCTGGACAACGTGGGCGTCGCCCTCGCCACCGACCTCTTCAACCGCCTATTCTCCAACGACCACCCCGTGGTCCGCGCGGCGCGCGGCGCCGGCATGGCGGTGGTCAACCGGATCGGCCCCGCGCGGCGGATGTTCATGGCCGAGGCCGGCGGCGCGGCAGGCGACCTGCCGCGGCTGCTGCGGGGCGAGCCGGTCTAGACGTTTTCCGGCGAGTGCGGGACGCGGGAGGCGAGACTTCCGTTGTGCGGCGTGCGGTGGCCCCGGCCATCACCCATCAGGCGATCCTGCAGGCGTCCCAGCGCCGCCTGAGCGCCGCCCGCCAAACGGTCCATCGCCCCTTCGATCTGCAGCCGCCGGCTGCCAGAGATGCGCCCGGCCGCCTGCTTCAGTTCGCCGGTGAATTTCCGGCCGGCGCCTCTCCAACGATTGCGACTCATCCTGACCTCCAGCCGGCCGGAGCCGGCGAGCACACAAAACGCTGCGCGCCTCCAGGTTCCTGCGCTGACGGCGGTGTGAAGTTGATGATCCAGATCAAGATTGACCCGCCGATCCTGCCGGCCAAGGTTCGCCCATGGCCGACCATGAAGCGCTCTCGCAGAGCTTGACGACCCAGGCGCGGATCTGCGCCGCCATGGGCTCTCCCTTCAGCGCCGGCCTGATGGAGCGCGCAGCCGAGGACGCCGCCCGCGGCGGGCCGGTTTCCCGCATCCTCGCCCAATGGAACGGGGCGCCGCTCGTCGCCCTTCTGAAGGACGCCGTGCCCCTGCGCTGGCTCGGCGCGACACACGACCTCGCGCTCTCCGGCGAGGACGCCGAGGTGCGGGCGGCCTGGCCGGTTCCGGGCGAACCTGCCGTCGTCGAGGCCGCCTGGTCGGCGGTGTCGGCCGCCATGGAGAACCGAAGCGACCGCTTCGTCGCGTTCGTCGGCCACGAGCCCCAGACCAATGAGACGCGCCGCTCCGCCTGCCTCCTCGGCGG
>DATJRL010000044.1:0-5600 GCA_035504785.1 Caulobacteraceae bacterium | reverse complement strand
GGGCCGACCAGGCGCCAGCCCGAGCGGTCCATGGTCCTGCCGTTGTCCTTCGCGAGGTCCTCGGCGATCGCCCAGTTGGACGCCAGCGCGTTGAAGCCGCCGTCGGAGGTGGCCCCGAGCGAGAGCAGCCCCAGGCCGTGCCGGCCCGCCGCCCGCGCGCCGGTGGGCGAGACCTGGCTCGCCACCGCGATCTCCACGCTCGGCCGCGAATAGGGGCTCATCTGCAGCCGCGCGCGGTTCAGCTTGAACCAGTCGCTCTCGTGGCTGACCTCTTCGCCGCGCAGCAGGCGCACCAGCACGGCCAGCGCCTCGTCCATCATGTCGCGCTGGCGGTCGATGGGGATGCCCATCATGTAGGCGTCCGACGAGAGGGCGCCGGGACCCACGCCGAACATCACCCGGCCGCGGGTCATGTGGTCGAGCTGGTTGATGCGGTCGGCCAGCATGAACGGGTGGTGGTAGGGCAGGGACGACACGCCGGTGCCGAGGCGGATGTGCTTGGTGCGCCCGGCGGCGGCGGCGATGAACACCTCGGGGCTGGCGATCAGTTCGTAGGACGCCGAGTGGTGCTCGCCGATCCAGGCCTCGTCGTAGCCGAGGTGCTCCAGCCACTCGACCAGCTCAAGGTCGCGATGGATCGCCAGCGTCGGGTTTTCGTCGATGGGGTGGAAAGGCGCGATGAAGGCGCCGAAGCGCAGCTTGGTTCCCAGCACGGCGGTTCCTCGTTCAAACAGGCGTTCGAGGAGCCTAAGGCGCCGAAGATCGGGACGCCAGAGTGACCCTAAGTCAGAGTGACCCTAAGTCAGAGTGACCGCAAGTCAGCTCCCGAGCGGGGCCGCCAGCATGGTCCGGAAGGCGGTGAAGATGCGGTCGATGTAGGGGTTCTTGTGGGCGAGGGCGCCATCCCGCGCCTCCGGATGTACGAGCATGGTCGCGTTCGCCTCGAACAGCAGCACCCGGCCGTCGGGCGTCAGGGTGAAGTCGACGCCGGCGTAATCGAGGCGCATGGCCGCACCGATCGAGGCGATGGCCTCGGCGGCCTCGGTCCCGAGCGCGGCGGCGGGGTTCTCCAGGAAGCGCATCTCTTCGGCGAGCCGGTCGGGATGCCGATCCATGCCCGAACTCTCGTAGTGGACCATCCACTTCGGCGAGACGGCCAGGTGGTAAGGCAGGGGGCGGCCGTCCACGAACACCGTGCGGTACTTGCGATAGAGGCCGTCGGCCGAGCGGAAGTCGACGAACTCGGTGAGGTAGTAGGCCATGGCCGGGGGCGGCGGCTCGTCCGGCGCGTCGCCGCCCGCGAGCAGCAGGCCCTTGCCGCCGTGCGATCCGATCGGCCGGACCAGGAACGGAGCTTCGATTCCGGCCCGCGCGGCGGCGCCCCGGAGGTCGCCGTCGGTCAGTTCCGCCGTTTCGATCCGCACCGTGCGGGGCACGACCACGCCATCGATCCCGCCGAACAGCGCCTCGGCGCGGTCGCGGCGCGTGCGGGCGATCAGGTCGGGGTGGTTGAGCAGGCGCTTCGGGCAGATGTCGGCGAAGCGCCGGGCGTTGGCCGCGGTCGGGCCGGCGAGGTCCTCGTCGCCGATGGCGTTGAAGGCGACGTCGTACTCCGGCAGCTCGGCCATCTGCGCGTCGGTCGCATACTCGATGAACCACAGCAGGCGCGTGTAGGCGCTCGGCGGGATCAGGTAGCGGTCCGGCGTGTTGCCGCTCTCGGTGGTGGTCAGCACCAACACCCTGGCCAGCGGCCGCGAAGCCGTGGTGATCAGCAGGCTGCGCTCGGTATAGGCCCTGTCGCGGTGATCGCGGGCTTCGTCGTGCTGCTGTTCGTCGGCGAGGACCGCGGCCAGGTTTTGGTGCGCGCTCATCAGATCCGGGTCGATGTCCAGCGCCCGGCGCGCGTGCGCCTTGGCGAGGCTCTTGCGGCCGGCGAGCATGAACAGCGAGCTGAGGTTGGCGTGGGCCTGGGCGCTGGTGGGGTCGAGCTCCAACGCGCGCTCCAGATGACGCCTGGCTTCCGGCGCGCGCTCCAAATCGATGAGCGCGAGGCCCAGGTAAAGGTGTCCAACCGCCCGGTTGGGGTCGAGGGTGACGGCGGCCTCCAGCGCCACTCGCGCGGCGTCGGGCCGATGCAAGCCCCGCAGCGCCGAGCCCAGGGCGATCCAGCCGTCGCTGGCGTTCGCGTCGATCGCCACGGCGCGCTCCGCCGCCGCCAGGGCCGCCTCGGCCTCGCCGGCGTCGACCAGCGCCAGCGCCTGGCCGACGTGGGCGGCGTACAGGTCCGGCGCGAGATGCGCGGCGTCCGCGAACGACTCGGCCGCCGCCAGCACCTCGCCCAGGCCCCGTCGGGCGGCCGCGAGCGCCATGCGCGCGGCGGGGTCGGCGGGCGCGAGTTCGACCGAGCGTGTCGCGGGAGGCAGGGCGTCCGCGAACGCCCCCGTTTCGGCGAGGGCGCGGGACAGCCCGATCAGGGCGCCGGCGTGCCCCGGTTCGAGCTCGAGCGCGCGCCGGTAGGTCTCGATGGCCGCGGGCCGCGCCTCGCGCCAGTGCCGGACGCTGGCTAGGGTGAACTGAGCCTGGAAGTTGTCCGGATGCAGCAGGGTCGCCTGTTCGATGAGGCGGTCGGCCTCCGCCGCATCGCCGGCCTCGAAGCGCGTCAGCCCGAGGATGAATAGCGCCGTGGCGTTGCGCGGGTCGTGCGACAGCGCCTGACGGAAGATCCGCTCGGCGCCGGCCAGGTCGCCCGCCGAACGACAGGCGAGGCCGGCTTCCAGCATCGGCTCGACGCCGGCGGGCGGGCTCGGCGGTGTGTGCGGTGCGTTCATCGAACCAACGCCAAGCTCGGCGACTCCATCGACGCCGCCGATGCGGCGCGTCGAGATCCAACATCATGCGTGATTCTTACGCGGGCGTTGCCGTCCCCGCCGAACAGGCAAGGTCGGGACTGCGACGCAGCGACGCCGCGGGCATCGATAGCGCGCGGCGCGAACCGTGTTATGTTGCATCGCAACATGCCGAACGGCGTCCGCGCCGTCGGCTGGCCGAAGGAGCAGGGCATGGCGTGGATCCAGGATTATGCAAGCGTAGAAGCCGCGAGCGAGCAGGCTGAGAAGGCGTGGCGTGCGCCGCTTGGCGCGGTCTCGCCGCTGTGGGCGATGTTCGGCGCCGCGGCAGGCGCGGGCGTCGCCTTCTGGTGGTTGACGCAGTGGAGCCGGGCGGCGGTGAATTTCGAGGCGCTGGCGGGACTCGCGCCCGTCGACAAGCCCCCATCGGTCCGGATCGAGATCCCCGCCGAGCCCGAGCCTGCCTTCGAGCCGGAGCCCGAGCCGGAACCTGAAGCCGCCGCGGTCGCCGAGTCGCCGGCCATGGCGGCCGCGCCCGAACCGCGGCCCGCGCCGGAGCCCGCGGCGGAAACGGTCGCCATCACCGCGGCGCCGGTCGCCGACGATCTCACGCGGATGACGGGAATCGGACCGAAGCTGTCGGCCGCCCTGGCGGCGCGCGGCGTCACCACCTTCGCCCAGATCGCCGGATGGACGGCGGAGGATCTCGCGACGATCGACGAAGCGCTCAGCCTGAAGGGCCGCGCGGCGCGCGAAGCCTGGGTGGCGCAGGCCAAGCGCCTGGCCAGGGACGCCTGACCGGCGCCCAATACGAAGGGTTCACCTCGATCGGCTTGAATAGCGCCGGGGCCGCGCCATTTCAGCTCCGGAGCCCGCCAAAATGCCGCTGACCCGCGCCGAAGCGCATCGGATCTGGATCACCGCCGAGAAGATCAAGCGCGTGTCCGACGGCCTGCTGCGGCTGGGACCCTTCAGCGTCGGCGTGGACGGTCTGCTGGCCTTCGTGCCCGTGGCCGGGACTGCGTTCAGCCTCGCGGCCGGCGGATGGCTGTTGCTGGAGGCGCTGCGGGCGCGGGTGTCCGCCTTCACCCTGGCCCGCATGACCGCCTACGTCGGCCTGCGGACGCTGGTCTCGGTCGTTCCGATCGAAGGCTGGCTGGCCGACTTCCTCTTCCGCGGCCACATGTTCGCGGCCAACGCCCTGCAGCGCGATATCGCCGCCCGGTTCGGCGCGCCGGCGCGCGCCGCGGTCGACGCGGCTCGGCGCAATCCTTTCCGGCCGGCCACGACGGTCTCGTTCTCGTAGTCCGGTGAGTATCAGACGACGCGGCGGTGCGGATCCGGCGCGGCGAAGCGCCCGAAGTCGCGCGGGTGGATGAACTCCTCGCGGAACCAGGGCTTGTCCATCGGATCGAAGACGCTGACGATCCAGTCCTTCACGCGCTTCACGCGCCCCTGAGCCTCGGCCGACCGACGGTAGCGCAGGTAGAGCCGAGGGTGAGCCATCGGCTCGAGGTCCAGCATCACCAGGTCCGGCTCGAATTCGAGCACGCAGGTCGGCATGCCGCCGAGACCCGCGCCATGCTTGACCGCCATCAGGGTCGCGGCGCTCGAGTTGCTCACCAGCTGCTGGCCCGCGAGCTCGTAGATCGCCGCGGCTTTCGGATGCCACGTCCCCGGCTGCTCCTTGTGGCTCGGATGGCGCACCCAGCGGTGATTGGCGACTTCCTTGAGGCTGGCCGGCGCGCCGTAGAGGCGCAGGTATTCGCGCGAGGCGAAGAGCGCGTAGTGCAGCGTCGCGATCGGGATCGTCACCACGTCGGGCGGACCGGCCTCGCTCATGGTCAGCGTGAGGTCGGTTTCGCCCTCGAGCGGGCTCTCGCGCCACAGGCCGCAGTCGACGGAGAGGTCGATCTCGGGGTTGGCCATCTGGAACGTCGCCACCTGCGGCATCAGCACGAAGCCGGCGATGCCGTCCGGCGCCTCGATCCGAACGCGGCCCGCGAAGGACTTGTCGCTCCCGCCGACGCTGCGGAGAATCGAATCTCCGTATCGGGCCATGGAACTGGCGAGGTCGCGGACGCGCTCGCCCGCTTCGGTCAGCGAAACGCCGCGCGTCGAGCGCTGGAAAAGCCGAGCGCCCAATCGATATTCGAGGTCTTCCATCCGCCGGCTGACTGTCGGCTGCGTCATGCCCAGGGCGCGCGCCGCGGCGTTGAGACTGCCGCTCTCGGCCACGGCCAGAAACGTGCGTACGTCGTTCCAGTCCAGCCGACGCCACAAATCCGCATCGTCGTTGGCGATTTCGTGCATACCGGCTATGCGCTCCTGAACGCGGTCGCGTTCGGCAGGTAAGCTGGCATAACCGTGCGCAAAAGTCAGTCCCCACGGACGCAAGGGCCGTTTTGGGGCGGCAGAGACGCAGTCGCCTTCCGATATCCGCGCATACCGGGTCTGCCGACTTCAGCGAAGCGCGCGATTCCGCGCCGTCCTAGACACGCTCCGAGAGAACAACCGGGAGCGCGCCAATGGCCGTTCGAGCTTCCAAACCGTCTGAAACCACGGCTCGCCTCGGCCGCGAGGTGCTCGAGCTGGCCGCGCGATACGGCTTCCGTTCCGCCGCGCATGACGATTTCGAGGTCGTGCACGAGATGGCGAGCCGGCTCATGGCGCACAAGGTGACGAGCATCGCCACGTTCCGCGCCGTGCAGGATGTTCAGCCCTGGGCCTCGTGCTGCTTCTGGGAAGATGGCG
>DATJRL010000043.1:0-27809 GCA_035504785.1 Caulobacteraceae bacterium | reverse complement strand
CTGGACGTCGATCGGCGTGTCGGACGCTTGGCTGTCTCCGGCAGGGACGACCGCAGGGGCCGGCGTCTGCGACGCCGGTCCGGGATCGACCGGAAGCCTGGAAATCGGCGCTGTGGTGCTCATGTCTCCCTAGCGCCCGGCCCTTCGGCCGGCGCTTCCCTGAGAAGGCCCAAGGCGGCGGGGGCGACGCCCCCGCCGCTCGGTCGGCGGACGGTCGCCCGTCCGCCGCGTCAGGCCTAGCGGAACAGCCCCAGGAGCGCCGAAGACGAGGAGTTGGCGATCGACAGGGCCTGGATGCCAAGCTGTTGCTTGGTTTGCAGGGCCTGCAGGCTCGCGCTTTCCTTGGCCAGGTTGGCGTCCACGAGGTTGCCAATGCCGGTGGTGAGCGTGTCTTGAAGGTTGGACACGAAGTTTAGGTGCGTATCCAGCGCGCCGGACGCGGTGCCCAGGGTGGCCAGGGCGTTGTCCACGTTCTGAAGCGAGGTCTGCACCACCGCGATCATCGACTGGGCGGCGGTGACCGTGCCGATGGAAGCGTTCGACGCCAAGGTCACGATGTTGCCGCTCAGCGTCATGGTCTCGGCGAGCGTCGTCAGGGACGAAGTGCCTGTCGCGTTGGCCAGCGACGCGATCTGGCTCACCTTGCCGTCAATCAGGCTCACGCCGTTGAAGTCGGAGTTGTCGACCGTGGACGTGATCTGATTGCGCAGCGCGATGAAGTCGCTGTTCAACGATTGGCGGCTGGCCGTGTCGATCGACGTGTCGGAAGCCGCCAGCGCCTTCTGCTGCATTTGGGTCAGCAGGTTGGACACCGTGGTGCCGGCGGAGTTGGCGACATCGATGATCGATTGGCCGGTCTGAAGCGAGGACTTGACCGCGTCCAGCGACGACACCGTCGCGCGTTCGTTTTGGGCGATGGCCCAGATGGCGCCGTTGTCCTGCGCCGACGAGATCGCGAGACCTGTCGAGATGACGTTCTGCGCTGTCGCCAGCGCGTTTTCGGTGCTGTTGAGGTTCTGGAGGGCGACGAGCGCGCCCGCGTTGGTATTAACGCTAAGCATAAGTCTGGATCCTTTTTCCAGGTGTCCGGCGCCATTTTGACAGCCGTAGGCGTTTTGCCCGACAACCCATGAAGCAAGCGGCGCGCCACTTTGGCGTCGCCGCGCCATCTACTAACTACTGGTATTTATTGAATTAATATCCTGTTAGGCCCGTTCGTGGCCGGCAAAATCTGCCGGGCCCTCGCCAGGCGGCAATTCTTGCCGGGCAGCGCCTGTCCGCCATCGAACGGGAGGGCGATTGTACGCCCAGGCTCCGCCGACCGTCGCCTCCGCGCTCGCTTGGGACGCCCGCGGATCGAAGTCGGGTGTATGCGCGCATTTGGCGAACGCCGCGGACGAGGGCTTCAGGCGGGAACCGAACCGGTCGAAAGGCCCTGCATGATGGTCCGGTTGAGGTCGATCAGGGTGTCCAGGTCGGCTTCCTGGCGCATCACCTGGCTGGTGTGCCGGTGGACGAACAGGCTCAGGGAGATGATCTGGGCGCGCGTCGCTTCCGGCAACGTGTTGCTGGGTTGCGCGCAATCGTCCGCCAGCGCCGCCCAGACCCGCCGATTCCAGTGCAATGCGTCCATCCAGCCACGGACGTCCTCCCGCGGCTTGGATTTCAACGTCAGCAAGGCGCGGGTCACTTCCGCGAACAGGCGGTACTCGACATCCCGCGGCGTCTCAGCCCGGCGCGCGACCTGCTGATAGGCCCGAAGCGACATTCCCCAACCTCTCGTCCTCGTACTCAATCAACTTTCGGCAAAGCATCAATGCCTTGTAATAATCCTTCGTCATGACGAAGCGCGAAATATTGACGCAGTCAGTCAGGACCTCCGGGTTGCGAACCGCTCCCATGAATTCGGACAATCTCTGTACGAATTCATCCTGGTATCGCTCCCAGCCGCCTTGATCGAGATACATCATCATCACTGGGAAGTAGATACGCCTCGACGGTGTCTTCGCTTCCTCAGCCTGCATGATGTCCTTCTCACGGAGGACCGAGGCCTTGTTTTGCAGCAGCAATGCGCTTCGACGGTCTCCGTTCTGCACAACCGCGCCGTTGAGCACGAACTTCTCGCCCGGCTTCAGCGACAGTTTCAGCGGCATGTCTCGCAACTCCAGGTCGGCGCCGGGACGCGCATGCGCCAACGCTGACTAGCGCCCGAAGCTTTCAGCAGGCTAAAGGCGCATGGTTAACGGCGCCTTGCCCGCTCGCGGTCGCCTCTTTACGTCTGGTTAAGGTCGCTCGCGCGAAGGGGACGAATCCGCCCGCCCCGCGCACGATTCGGCCGCCCAACGATGCCCGCAAGATCCTCCGCCAAATCGTCGGCCTCCGCCGCGGCGCTGGGCTTCGCCCCGGTGGTGCAGCCCACGGCGCAGCCGACCGGCGAGATCGCGGGCGACGCGGCGTCGGCGGGGGCGCTCGCCCGCCTCGACAACGCCATCTCGCAACTGAAGGCGCTCTCGATCGTGCCCATGCTGCAGCGGGCGCTGGCCGACCTGCGGGACGAGAAACCCAAGACGGCGTCGGAGTGGGCGCTCAAGGCGCTGAATCAGGACCCCAGGTCGGGGATGGCCTGGTATGTCTTGGCCGTGGCCCGCGAGAAGGCCGGCGACTTCGCGAACTCCCTCAAGGCCTATCGATCGGCGCTCGCGCTGCTTCCCGACCAGTCGCAAGTGGCCAACGACCTCGGCCGCCTCGCCTATCGGATGGGCATGAAGGATGTCGCCGAGCAGTTGTTCCGGCAGTACCTCGAGGCGCGACCCAACGCCCACGAAGCCGCCAACAACCTCGCCTGCACCTTGCGCGATCTCGGCCGCAGCGGCGAGGCGATCGAGATCCTGCGTCGCACGATCGAGGCGCGTCCCGACGACGCGATGATCTGGAACACGCTGGGGACGATTCTCTACAACGAGGGAGACCTGGAAAACGCGAGCACGTTCTTCGACGAGTCGCTTCGGCTCGACCCGACATTCTTCAAGGCCCGCTACAACCGGGGCAACGCTCGGCTGGGCGCCGGCGACCTGGAAGGGGCCCTGGCCGACAGCGAAGCGGCGCTCGCGCAGGTGATTACGCCGGACGACCGCGCGATGATGCTGCTCGCGCGCTCCAACATAAAACTCGCCATGGGCCGCATCGCCGAGGGATGGGACGACTACGAGTCGCGTCTCGATCTCGCTCTTGGTGAATCCACGCAGTTCCTCGTGCCCTATCCGCGCTGGACCCCAGAGACGCCATTGGAAGGCAAGCGCCTGCTGTTGATGGCCGAGCAGGGACTCGGCGACGAGGTGCTGTTCGCCAACATGATCCCCGAGATTCTCGAGGCGCTCGGGCCAGAGGGGAAGCTGATGCTGGCTGTCGAGCCCCGGCTCGTCTCGCTGTTCCAGCGTTCATTCCCATCGGCCGAAGTCGCCCGGCACGCCACCTACCTGGTGGGGTGGCGCAAGGTTCGCGGCGCGGCCGCGTTCGAGGATCGCGACGACATCGATGTCTGGGCGCCGATCGCCTCGCCGCTGCGGCGTTTTCGCACCCGGCTGGAGGACTTTCCCGCCCGCGAAGCGTTCCTCGCCGCCGATCCGGCGCGGGTCCGGCACTGGCGCGCCGAACTCGAAAAGGCGCCGCCAGGTCGTAAGGTGGGCGTGCTGTGGAAGAGCATGAAGCTTGAGAACGCGCGCCAGCGCTTCTACTCGCCCTTCCACCTGTGGGCGCCGGTCCTGAAGACGCCGGGCGTCAGCTTCGTCAACATCCAGTACGGCGACTGCACGCGGGAGATCGAGTGGGCGGCCAACGAACTCGGCGTGCCGTTCTGGTCGCCGCCGGGCATCGACCTGAAAGACGACCTCGACGACCTGTCGGCGCTCACCCAGGCGCTCGACCTGACGATCGGTTTTGCGAACGCCACCTCCAACCTCGCCGCCGCGGTCGGCGCTCGAACCTGGATGATCTCCACGCCGGCGGCCTGGACCCGGCTCGGCACCGATCGCATGCCGTGGTACCCATCCATGCGGGTCTTCGTTCCGTCGGCTTTCGGCCGGTGGGAGGAGACGATGGCCTGCGTCGCTGAGTCGCTCGCGGCGTTCTGACGTACGCCATCACAGGGCCTGGCCGACTGGCGGCGCCGC
Source organism: Caulobacteraceae bacterium (assembly GCA_035504785.1). Lineage (GTDB taxonomy): Bacteria > Pseudomonadota > Alphaproteobacteria > Caulobacterales > Caulobacteraceae > Acaudatibacter. The sequence continues at coordinate 23,640 of DATJRL010000043.1, read as the reverse complement.
CAAAGTCGCTTGAATGTCGCGCCTGGGCCTTTACGGTGGCCTGCTGATTAGAACATTTGTTCGAGTCGATAGTCTCACCCCCGGGGAGTGATGAATGAGCGAGCGTTTCGAAGGCACGGCGGACTACGTCGCAACCGACGACCTGAAGATCGCGGTGAACGCGTCGGTCGCGCTGGAGCGGCCGCTGCTGATCAAGGGCGAGCCGGGCACCGGCAAGACGGTGCTGGCCTACGAGGTGGCCAAGGCTCTCGATGCGCCGCTGATCACCTGGCACATCAAGTCCACCACCAAGGCGCTGCAGGGCCTCTACGAGTACGAGGCCGTGACCCGCCTGCGCGACAGCCAGCTCGGCGACGAGCGGGTGAAGGACGTGCGCAACTACATCAAGCGCGGCAAGCTCTGGGAAGCTTTCGACAGCGACGTGCGCCCGGTGCTGCTGATCGACGAGATCGACAAGGCTGACATCGAATTCCCGAACGACCTCCTGCAGGAGCTCGATCGCATGGAGTTCTACGTCTACGAGACCGACGAGACGATCCGCGCCAAGATCCGGCCGGTGGTGATCATCACTTCGAACAACGAGAAGGAACTGCCGGACGCGTTCCTGCGCCGCTGCTTCTTCCACTACATCCGCTTCCCGGACGACGCGACGATGCGTCAGATCATCGAGGTGCACTATCCGGGGATCAAGCAGAAGCTGGTCGCCGAAGCGCTGCGGATCTTCTACGACATGCGCAAGGTGCCCGGCCTGAAGAAGAAGCCGTCGACCTCGGAGCTGCTCGACTGGCTGAAGCTGTTGATGGTCGAGGACATCGACGACGCGGCGCTAAAGGAAAAGGATCCCACCAAGCTGATCCCGCCCCTGCACGGCGCCCTGCTGAAGAACGAGCAAGACGTCCAGCTGTTCGAACGCCTGGCGTTCCTCGCGCGCCGCGAAGGCTCCGGCGCCCGCCCGGGACAGATGTAGCGCACGAAACGGTTGCGAACATGAAGGGCGGTCCTTCGCCGGGGCCGCCCTTCTTCATTTCGAGCCGGCGCAGGTGCCCCTGCGGGCGCTTGGCACCGGTCGTACCCGCCGGTAAGCCCGCCCTGGCCGCGCTCGGCGGCGCTAAACGGGAGGGCGGCATGGATCTGGGACTCAAGGGCAAGAAGGCCATCGTCACCGGCGCCTCGCGGGGCATCGGGCGGGCGATCGCCGAAACGCTGGCGGCGGAGGGGGCCGATGTCGCCATCTGCGCGCGGGGTCAGGCCGGTGTCGACGCAGCGGTGGCGGCGATCGGCGGCAGGGCGTTCGGCGCGGCGGTGGACATCGCCGATGGGCCGGCCCTGAAGGGTTGGGTTACGGGCGCCGCGGAGCGGCTGGGCGGCTGCGATATCCTGGTCTCCAACGCCAGCGCGCTGACCCGCGGCGCCGGCGAGGAAGACTGGCGGCGGATGTATGACGTCGACCTGATGGGCGCCGTGCGCGCTCTGGAAGCCGCGCGGCCGTTCCTCGAGACGGCCGGCGCCGAGAAGGGCGACGCGGCCTTCATCATCACCTCGTCGGTCTCGGCCGCTGAAGCGAGCGCCCCGTCGGCCTATGGCGCGATCAAGGCCGCGCTGATCCACTTCGCCAAGGGCGTCGCCCGCGACGGCGCGCCGAAGCATCTGCGCTGCAACGTGGTCTCGCCCGGCACGGTGCTGTTCGACGGCGGCGTCTGGGGCGTGGTCCGCGACGGCGCGCCCGACTTCTTCAAGCAGATGATCGCGCGCAACCCGACCGGGCGCATGGGCTCGCCGGAGGAGATCGCCGCGGCGGCGGTGTTCCTCGCCAGCCCCCGGTCGGCCTTCACCACCGGCATCAACATGGTGGTCGACGGCGGCATCACTCAGCGGGCGAACTTCTAGACCCCCGCGTGGCGGCCCTGGTCAGGCGGGCGAGACCTCCGTCACCTTGTAGGTGAGCAGGCGCCCGTCTTCGTCGGTGATGCTGACGTATTCGCCGACGGCGAAGCGATGCTGGCCCAGGCGGTACACCGGCTCCTCGCCGGTGTCCGCGGCGTTGTCGTAGTCGAAGTACCAGCGCTGTCCCTGGTGCACGAGCTTGCCGTCCGAGGGCGTCTCGTCGGGGGCGAAACGGCGCACCGAGCAAGCCGTCTTGGCTTTCGCGTAGGCGGTCGCGTTCAGGTGTCCGTCGGCGGTGAGCGGCGCGACCAGGGTGTAGCCGCGATGGTCGTCGCCATCGGCGAACTCGGTGCCCGGGTTGCGGGCCATCCTCATGACGATGCGCGAAAGGGGAACGGAGCTGCGGACGCCGTTGGCCATCGGAGTTCGTCCTAGTGCGAAAGGAAGAGTGAGGGCTCGGAAGCCTGGAAGAACGTGCGCGTGGCGCCGCCGAAGACGAACTCCTGCAGGCGTGGGTGGCCGAAGGCGCCGGCCACGAGCAGGTTGGCGCCGGCGGCGACGGCGGCCTTGAGCAGCTTCGGCGCGGCGTCGCCCCCGCCTTCGACGCTCTGGGTTTCCGACGCGATGCCGCGATCGGCGAGATAGCCTTGCAGGGCGGTGGGCTCGAACTGGCGCGATGCGGCCTGAGGCGCCGAAAGGATCAGCACCCGGGACGCTTTCTCCAGCAGCGGCACGGCGGTGCGCACGGCGCGGCTGGCTTCCTTGCCGCCATCCCAGGCCAGGGCCACGACGCCGCCGACGGAGAAGCCCGGCCGCGCGACCAGGGTCGGCCGCTGCTCGTCGGCGACGATCTGCTGGAACGTCTCGGCCAAGGGGCCACGCCCTTTCGCCGAGGCGTCGTCGAAGACCACGACGTCGGAGACGCGGCATTGCAGCGCCAGCGCGGCCCATACCGGCGAGGACAAGCTGCGGAAGCTCTTGTGGGCGTAGGGGCTGGCGTTGGCGGTGGACTCGGCCGATCGGGCGCCTTCCGACGCCGCTTCGCGGATCGCATCCACGGCGCTGGCCTGCACGCCGCCCATGAAACCGTCACCCATCCAGGGGATCAGGTCGGCGACGTCCGGCGGGGCATGGACGCAGCAGAGTTCCGCGCCGAACGGTTCGGCCAGCGTCGCGCCGGCCGCCACCACGTGCCGGTCGCCTTCGCCGCCCGAGAGGGGCGCCATGATGCGCGCCCACACCTTGCCCTCGCCCGCCATACACCGCTCCCTGAACGCCCCACCTCGCGAACGCCAATCGCGGCGCCTCGCTTCGATATTTGTCAAGCGATCGCTGCCCGACGGCGATGACCTTGGGACCGGACCGCTATGCGCAACAGGTCGTTCCAGGCGCCGCGGGCGCGGCGTTCGCCGGCGTCTGGCCGCGAGCGCAGAAGCAGGACACCGATACCGGCAGGTCGGCGCGGGCGGCGGCGAAGTCAAGGCGCTGGCGGATGAGCATGGCCTCCGCGGTCTCCCCACGCCGTTCAAGGCAGTCGAGCAGCCCGCGCATCGCCCAGAGGTTGTCGGGGTGAACCTGCGCCCGGGGCAGCGCGCCGCCCAGGCCGAGATCCTCGCGATACACCGCCTCGGCCTCGGCCGCGCGGTCCTGCTCCAGCAGCAGCGCGCCGAGCGCGTGACGGACCGGCTGCATCCAGCCCCAAGGTTCGTCGTACGGCAGATCGTCCTCCAGCGCGATGGCGGCGCGGAGATGCGCGAACGCCGCATCATGCTCATCGCAACGATAGGCGATCTCGCCTTCAAGCATCGCCTCGGCCACGGCCAACAATCGCGCGCAGGGCACGTTGTGAATTTGCCGGGCCTCCGGCACGCGCTTCGCAGCTTCGCGGAACAGCGCTTGTTCGGCCCGCGCCGCCGCGACTTCGCCCAGCGCGGCATGGGCCACGCCCTTGGCGTAGTGCATCATCGCCACGGTGTTGCGGTAGAGGTCGCGGTCCGCCGGCAAATCCTGCGCAATGATCTCGCGCCATTTGCCGAAGCGGACGAGGACGTGTTGCCGGATGGATATATAGCCTTCGAAAAAGTCGGCCATCGGCGGCGAGGCGATCCGCAGCAACGACTCCGGCATGGTCTCGATCAACTCGTCGGCGGCGGCGATGGCGGGCGTGTACTGGCCGAGGAACATCGCGGCGTAGGCGGCGAAGTGATAGTTGTGGATGCGGTAGCCCGAATAGAAGTTCATCGGCCCGGCGCGGTCGTAGAACTTGCGGTCGGCGACGATGGCTTTCTGATTCCAGTGCGTCGCGTCGCGGTAGTGGCCGCACTGTATGTCTATATGGGTGGGCATGTGCACGAGATGGCCCATGTCCGGCGCCACTTCTCTCAGTCTGTCGCCGCTGGCGAGCGCCGCCTCCGGATGCGGCGACATCTCCATCAGGTGGACATGGAGGTGCAACAGGCCGGGATGGTCCGTCGCCCCGCGCAGATCGCGAAAGGCGGCCTCGAGCACCTGGCGCGCCTCGAGCGAGCCGGCGCCGGGGATCGGCTCCCCAGTCCGCAAGTCCCACATGCGCCACGGCGTGCGGTTGAGGATCGCTTCCACGAATATGCAGCGTAGGTCCAGGTCGTCGGGATTCGCCTGATGCGCGCGGCGCATGGCGTCAGCGAACGCGTCGTTCCACGGGCGCTCGTCGTCGATCGGATCGCGCTGCGGGTAGCGCGCGGGCAGCGCCTCGATCAGCGCGCGTTCCGGCGCGGTGACGCCCTCGGCGAGCGCGAGAGCGGCGCGCGCGGCGTCATACGCCCGACCGAGCGCCGCCGCCTTGCCCGCGGGATCCATCAGGCGCCAGGGCATGTTGTAGTTCGGTCCCGCCGCGTAGGAGACGCCCCAGTGGGCCATGGCGCAGCCCGGGTCGGCTTCCAGCGCCCTGTCGAAGCAGGCGACAGCCTCTTCGTGGTTGTAGCCGAAGCACCAGTTGAGGCCGCGGTCGAACCAACGCTGCGCTTGCGCCGAGCGGGTGGTCACCGTGCGGGAATAAGGGCCGAGATCGTAGGGATAATCCATGGGCCTCCTCCGCCGCCGTCCTGCCGGCCGCGCCCCCGGGGCGACGGTAGTCGCATCCATCGCGCGACAGCAAGCGACCGCGCCGGGTTCGAAACCGGCTGACGACCCCCTTGGCGCCCGGCGCGCGGCGGGCGAAGTAACACGGGTGGCCAGAAACCCGTCCGTCCGACGTCGAAAGCCGCCCGAACTGCGCGCCTGGCAGCGCATGCTCTCCGGACGGCGACTCGACCTGCTCGATCCGTCCCCGCTCGACATCGAAATCGAGGACATCGCCCACGGCCTGGCCCGCGTGGCGCGTTGGAACGGCCAAACGGTCGGGGACCATGCCTTCTCGGTCGCGCAGCATTCGATCATCGTCGAGGAGATCGCCGCTCACCTGCGGCCGGGCCTTCCCGCCCGTTGGCGGCTGGCGGCGCTGCTGCACGACGCGCCCGAGTACGTCATCGGCGACATGATCTCCCCCTTCAAGGCGGCGCTCGGGCTCGACTATCGCACCTTCGAGGATCGGCTGGAGGCGGCGATCCACGTCCGCTTCGGACTGCCGGCGCGCACGCCAGCGGACGTCAAGGCGCTGATCAAACAGGCCGACCGCGCCAGCGCGTTCTTCGAGGCGACACAGATCGCCGGCTTCGGCCACGCCGAGAGCCTGGAGCTGTTCGGAGCGCCGCCGAAGGGCTACCGGCTGACGATCGAGCCCATGCCGGCGTCCGTCGCGCAACGGAACTACCTGGACCGGTATCGTCGCTTGGCCGAGTCGCTCGGGGCGAAACCCTCGGAGGCGGCGAGCGCCGCCAGGTCGCAATGGTCCTGATCGTCACCCCGCTGAGACTGCTGAGCGAGCAGATGGCCGAGCGGCGGCCGTCGCACCTGATCAGCCTTCTCGGACCGGAGAACCTGATCGAGACGCCGGAGGGCTTCGATCCGGAGCGGCATCTGCGTCTCGGCGTCCATGACGTCAGCGCGCCCCAGCCCGGTTTCGTCGCGCCGAGCCCGGAGATGGTCGAGCGAATCCTCGACTTCGCGCACGCCTGGGACGCGTCGGCGCCGATGATGATCCACTGCATGGCCGGCATCAGCCGCTCCACCGCCACGGCCTTCGTCATCGCCTGCGAGCGCAACCCCCACGCCGACGAAGTCGAGATCGCGCTGGCGATGCGGCGGGCGTCGCACACCGCCTTCCCCAACCGCCGCATCGTCGCCTTCGCCGACGACCTGCTGGGCCGTCAGGGCCGGATGCTGGAGGCGGTGGAGGCCATGGGCGGCGACGGCATGGCGCCGGAGGGCGTGCCCTTCGAGCTGGCGGCGCGGCATTAGGTGGCCACCGACGTCGTCATCGGCCTGTCGGCCGTGGTCATCGCTATCAAGGGCGGCGAAGCGGTCGCGCTGACCGTGCGGCCGCGCGAGGACGGACAGCTGTCGCCGATCGAGGGCCTGCCGTTCGGGCCGTTCGACCCCGACGGTCACCGCACCTTCGAGATCGCACTGCGCGAATTCGTGACCCGCCAGACCCGGTTCGAGCTCGGCTTCGTCGAGCAGCTCTACACCTTCGGCGACAAGGGCCGCGACGCGCCGCTGGCCGACGTGGGCGCGGGCACGGCGCGGGTGATCTCGGTCGGATACCTCGCCCTCGCGCCGGAGGCCGTCGAGACCCAGGCGCCGGATACGGCCTGGTCGCCGTTCCTGGACTTCTTTCCCTGGGAGGATTGGCGTAGGGGCCGTCCCGAACTGATCGACGATCGCATCGCGCCGGCGTTGCTGGCGTGGGCCGGACGAGCGGAGACCCGGGCGTCGCGGGTGCGGCTGCTGTTCGCCGTGGACGGCTCGGCCTGGAACGAGGAGCGCGTGCTGGAGCGTTACGAACTGCTCTACGAGGCGGGCCTCGCCCCGGAAGCGGCCCGCGACCGGGCCCGCGCCCAGGGCGGCGCGCCGGCCGAACCGTCCGCCATCGGCCTCGGCGCCCCGATGATCTCCGACCACCGCCGCATCCTCGCCACCGGCCTCGGCCGCCTGCGCGGCAAGCTGAAGTACCGGCCGGTGATCTTCGAGCTGATGCCGGAGGCCTTCACGCTGTCGGCCCTGCAGCGCACTGTCGAGGCCATCGCCGGGGTGGCGCTGCATAAGCAGAACTTTCGCCGGGTGGTGGAGCGCACCGGGCTCGTTGAGGGTCTCGGCCGGATGGATGTCGACACGGGCGGACGCCCCGCGGAGCTGTTCCGGTTCCGCCGCGAGCTGCTGGCGGCCCGCGCCGCCTCCGGGCTGTCGCTGCCGCTGCTGCGAGAGTAGCGCCGCGGTGTCGGGCGCGCTCGGAGCCGAGGGCTACAAGCACGTCCTGCTCTTCCCGGCGACGACCAGCATCGTCGCGCCGCTGTTCCAGCGCCAGCCGGAGGCCGCGGGCGCAACGCCAACATTGGCGGCGACGCGAACCCGCCCCGCCGGCAGTGCAGACCGCCGCCGCTCCGCCGATCGCGCTCCCGGCCTTCCGTCCAGGTGCGTCTAGCAGCGGCCCGACACTACCCGCGCCAGGCTCGCACAAGCTCCGCGACGCTCTGGAACCGAGCGGCAGGCGCCGGGCTGCAGGCGATCTGCATGGCTCGGTGCTGGGCGCCGGTTCCCCGAAATCCATCCGCGCCGAGACCGCCGTCGCCCAGGAATACGGAGATCGCGCGTCCGAGCGTGAACACCGTGGTGCGTTCGTCGATGCGAGCGCCGCGCTCGAATTCCTCCGGCGCCATGAACCGCGTCGAGCCGAACATGCGACCCATTTCGTTGATGAACGGCCCGAGGTGGTAGCTGTCGAGATCGATCAGCCAGGTTTCGCGGCCGGCGAAGTCGTGGATGATCGATCCGTCGTAGAAGTCGCAGGCGACCCAACCGGCGCGGCAGAACGCCAGGTGGGCGTCCAAGATGGTGTCGATCGCCGCCGTCAGGTCGTCGGCGGGCAGGCGCCGAAATCTCTGGTAGGGGCTCTCGGGATCGGCGCGGCGTTCTGCAGGGACGTGCACCAACTCGCCGGGCGCCCAATCGTAAACCAGCATCGGGCCCCACGCGGACAGGGTGACGCCTTGCAGCGTGGGCAACGCCGGATAGGAAACGGCCCGCGCCAGACGCCGAGCGTTCAGGAGAAGGGCGACACGCTCCCGATGCGACAGGAACGGGGTCGGGTCGGCTGGATCGCCGGCCGTCTTCACGAACCAGCGCCGGCCCTCCGACTCGAAGCCGAAGGAGACGTTGCCGGAGTCCTGCGTGCGGGCGTCGAACGTCGCGAACACCGCACCCACCCGGCTCAGATAGACGGCGGGCGGCAGATCGGTCTCGTCGTCGAACAGCCAACCGCCCACGCGGGGCCCTCCTGCGCGCTCGCCGTGCCGACGTCACAGCGAGTTCCACCGAGCGCTGTCAACACCCATCACCAACTTGACAGCGAACGTCCGCGGGGTCGCCAATGGCTCCACGCCGAAATTGCGAACGGGAGCGCCCTCGATGGCTGTCGCCGAGCGTCTTGTCGACTATCTGCATCCGCGCCTGGCCGCGCTGCGTGACAACCCCGGAGGTGAAACCGGGTTCTGGGCGGAGATCGAACGCGAGCGAACGCCGCTGATCGAGGCCGACCCGCAACTGCCTGGGTACAGCATCGTCAGCTACGTGTTTCCCACACCGGCGGAGGCCCGCCACGTGGCGGTGCATCCGGGCTACGGCAACGCGCGCGATCACGTCATGGATCGCGTCCTGGGGACGGCCGTCCGCCACGCCGCCTATCGCTACCGCAACGACGTGCGCACGACCTACAGCTTCGCGCCCGACGTGCCGCTGATTCCGTTCGACGAGGCGAGCGAGGCCGACATAGCGACGATGATGGCCTTCATGCGCGAGCATCCTCCGATCCCGGACCCGCATGCTCGCGATCATTTCCTCATCCGTTACAGCGGATACGCGCCCGACCAGGACACGTCGATTCTGGCCCTGCCGGACGCGCCGGCCCAGTCGCAATTCAGCTACCGCAAGGGCGTGGCGCGCGGCGCGATCGACCTGCACCCCTTCCGCAGCGAATCCTTGGGCAACGAGCGGCGCATCTGGGTCTACACGCCGCCTGGATATGCGGAGTCGAGCGAAGAACCCTATCCGGTGCTGGTGGCTTTCGACGGCGGCTCGGCGCTGAGCACGATGCCAATGCAGCACATGCTGGACAACCTGATCGCCGATGGTCGCATCAGGCCGCATGTCGCCGTCTTCATCGACAACGCCACCGACACGTCGCGCAACGACGACCTCCCGTGCAGCGAGCCCTTCGCCAAGTTCGTCGAGGCGGAGCTGCTGCCCTGGGTGCGCGGCAACTACCGCGTCTCTCACGAAGCCAGGGATCACACGGTGACGGGAGTCAGCTACGGCGGCCTCGCGTCCATGTGGTTTGGTTATCGCCTGCCGCATGTGTTCGGGACCGTCATCAGCCAAGCGGCGTCGCTCTGGTGGGGTCCTGGCTGGGTCCAGATGGCGCCCATGAACGCCCAGAACTACTCACCCGAGTGGCTTACCGAGCAGTACGCCCGGGCGCCGCGCCTGCCCGTGCGGTTCTGGATGGAGATCGGGTTGATGGAACATCCCGAACGCATGCTCGAGACCAACCGGCGCATGAAGGGCGTGCTGGAGGCCAAGGGCTACGACCTGACCTACAGCGAGCCCTGCGGCGGCCACGACTATGCGCTGTGGCGTGGCACGCTCGGCGACGCGCTGGCGAAGATGCTGCCGGCGGCGGCCTGAGTCCGCGCGCGGACCGCTTCTATCGGTAACGCCCGAGACGGCGCGATTCGCCGGCGCCGTCGGCGCAAGCGAAGAACGCCTGCGCTTGCCACATCCCGACCGGGAAGGCACCGCCGGCGACGGCCGGCCGCGCGGGATTCCTCAGCGATGTTGCGCCAGGCTCGCGCGCAGCTTGAAGCGCTCGACCTTGCCCAAGTGGTTCCTGGGCAGGCGATCGACGAAGTGGAAGTGAATCGTCCCGAAGCCCGCGAGCCGGTGCGCGGCCACGGCCTGCAGCGTCGCCTCATCGATCGGCGCAGGCGTCTCGATCACCGCATGAAGCTCCTCCGCCCCCGACTTCGCCTGCTCGGAGAGCAGGCATACCGCGGCGCCGAGATCCGATTCCAGGGCCTCTTCGAATGGCCTGGCCGCGTGCTTGTCGCCGCGGACGTTGATCACGTCGGTGACCCGGCCCAAGAGCGATAGGCGTCTCTGACCATCGAGAACCGCCAGGTCGCCTGGGTAGAACCAGCCGTCGCGGAACGCCGCGGCGCTGGCGTCGGCGTCATTGATGTACCGGTCGACCCCCTCGGCCTGCCGCACGCGCAGCTGCCCGAGTTTGCCAGGCGGCAGCGGGCGGTCGTTCTCGTCGACCACCTCCACGACCGCGTCGGGATCCAGCTTGTGCCAGCGCAGGTCCTCGGCGGAATTCACCGTTGTCCGCGCGATCGCCCCGCCCTCGGTGGAGCCGACGGTCGTCGTGATCTTGCGCGTGAGCCTCGCGGTGGCGCGGTTGTAGAGGTCCTCCGACAACGCGCCGGCGATGATCCGGAGCGACAGGTCGTCGTTGCGACGGAACGCGCCTTCAGGCGCGGCCATCAGGTCGGCGAGCAGGGCGGGCGTCACCATCGCATGGGTAAGGCCCGGCACGTCGAGCGAACGCGCCTTGTCCGCCCCCTGGTGGAACGCCACCGCGCAGCCCAAACTCCACAACACCGGGGGCGAGCCATAGCCGGCCGCCGTCCAGAGACCGAAGTCGAACAGGTGGAGCATCGGCGGTCGGTCGCTCACCTTCCGATGGTCCGCCACCATCGCCTCGCCGAGCTCGCGCGCCTGGGCTTGCCGCTCCAGATCGTAGAGCACCATTTTGTAGTGACCGGTGGTGCCCGAGGTGAGCATGATGTGCTCGCCCTCGGCGCGGACGGGCGGCGCGGGCGGTTCGAGCGTCGTGTCGAGCGGGAGCGTCGCCCCCCGGTGGATCTCGACCCTCGGCGCGTCCGAGAGGGCGGCGGCGTGCTGCGCCGTGTGTCCCTCGCCGGCCAGCGTGACGAAAGCGACCACGTCCAGGTCGCCCAGCTCCGACAGCTCCGAGGCGCTCCGGATCGAGAGTGTCGTGTGGCCCAGGCTGCGCAAGGCCAGATCGACCAGCCACGACACCAGGATGTGGTCGATCCAGACCACCGCCACGCCCCCGGGCCGTAGCGGCTGCTCATCCAGGAACGCGATCATGGCGGCGATGCGCGCATAGAACGCGCGGTAGCTGATCGGCTCGAGATTGTAGACCAACGCCGTCCTGGTCGGCGCTTCGTGGCAGGTTCGATAGATTGCGTCGACGGTATACAGTGAAATGCCCTCAGAATATTGTTGAGTCGCCGCGTGATAGCGGCGCTCCTTCCAAGTGATACGCCGGATCACGGTCCGCGCAAGGGCTTGAGAGACCGAGTACACCGGGCACGGCTTCAGAACTCTTTCCGAGACAACCTTTCGATGTACTTGCGGAACCTAAGCTTGTGCTCGGCGGCGCCGGCGACTCGCGACGAACATCGCTCCACCTGCTCCTGCTACAGATACGCCCAAGCTCCCACCGCCAAACCCAGGGCGCTCAGGCCCAGGGCGGTGAACCAGGGCCAGCGGCGGCCGAGGATGATGGCGAGGGTGGCGATGGCGATGGCCATGTGCAACAGCGTCGAGGCCACGGTGAGGCGGCCGTGGCGGGTCTCGAACTGTTCCGACTGTTCCAGGTCTTCGCTGACCTTCGCCTGAAGGGTCTGGGCCTGCGTCTGGGCGCTCTTCTCGTCGGTCAGCTCGTGGGCGGCGGCCTTCAGATAGGCGGCGGCCTTGCCCTCGTTCCCGTCGGCGGCGATCTCATACACCTTCCCGCGCAGGCTCTTGGAGTTGGCGAACCCCCACTGGTCGGTCGCCTGGTCCTGGGCGAGCACCGCGTCGTTCTTTCTGGGGAGCGCCCGGTCGCTCTCGGTGGTCTCGAGGCTGGCGGCGATCGCGGCCATCACCGCCAGCACCGCGATAGTGAAGGTGACCTGCGAAATCAGCGGGTTATGCGTCTCCGCCGCTTCGGTCGCATGCTCGGCGTGTTCCCGGTGTTCGAGCTCTTCGAGCGGTGAGTCCGTCATCGACTTCCCTCGCGGATTGTCCGCCGGTCAGGCCTCGGAACCGCGCGGTCCCTGCAGCGCGGCCCGCGCCGCCGCCAGCCGGGCGATCGGAACGCGGTAGGGCGAGCAGCTGACGTAGTCGAGGCCGACGGCGTCGCAGAACGCGATCGAGGCCGGATCGCCGCCATGCTCGCCGCAGATGCCGAGCTTGATGTCGCCGCGCGCCACCCTACCCCGCTCCGCGCCCAACCGCAACAGCTCGCCGACCCCCTCCACGTCCAGCGACACGAATGGGTCCTTCTCGAAGATGCCGCGGTCGATGTAAGCGCCCAGGAACCGGCCGGAATCGTCGCGGCTGATGCCGAAGGTGGTCTGGGTGAGGTCGTTGGTGCCGAAGGAGAAGAACTCGGCGGTCTTGGCCAGGTCGGCGGCGCGGATCGCCGCGCGCGGCAACTCCACCATGGCGCCCACGCTGTAGTCCAGCGCCTGGCCCCGCTCGGCGAGCACCTGCTCCACCACCCGGTCGGTCAGCTGGCGCAGGAAGGTCATCTCCTCGCCCTTGGCGACCAGCGGATGCATGATCTCGGGCTTCGGCGGGGTCTTGCCGGACGCCGCCACCTCGCAGGCCGCCTCGATAATGGCGCGCACCTGCATCTCGTAGATTTCGGGATAGGCGATGCCGAGCCGGCAGCCGCGGTGGCCGAGCATGGGGTTGGTCTCACGCAGCTCCTTGGCGCGGCGCAGCAGCTTGGCCGCATCGAGCCCGGTCGCCCTGGCGACCGCCTGCACGTCTTCCTCCGTATGGGGCAGGAACTCGTGCAGCGGCGGGTCGAGCAGGCGGATGGTGACCGGCAGGCCTTCCATGATCGTGAACAGCTGCACGAAATCGCCGCGCTGCATCGGCGCGATCTTGGCCAACGCGGCGCGGCGCCCCTGTTCGTCGTCGGCGAGGATCATCTCGCGCACGGCGGCGATGCGGCCCTCGTCGAAGAACATGTGCTCGGTGCGGCAAAGGCCGATGCCCTCGGCCCCGAACTGGCGGGCGACCGCGGCGTCCGCCGAGGTCTCGGCGTTGGCGCGCACCTTCAGGCGGCGCGCCGCATCGGCCCAGGCCATCAGCGTCGCGAAGTCGCCGGAGAGCTCCGGCTCGACCATCGCCACCTGGCCGGCCAGGATCTCGCCCTTGCCGCCGTCGATGGTGATGACGTCGCCGGCCCTGAAGGTGCGTCCTCGGGCGCGCAGCTCGCCCTCCCGCTCGTAGATCTGGATCTCGCCGGCGCCGGAGACGCAAGGACGGCCCATGCCGCGTGCGACCACTGCGGCGTGGCTGGTCATGCCGCCGCGAGCGGTGACGATGCCGCGCGCGGCGTCCATGCCGCGGATGTCCTCGGGGCTGGTCTCCTCGCGCACCAGGATCACCGACTCGCCCGCCCCGCCACGGCGTTCGGCTTCCTCGGCGCTGAAGACGATCTCTCCGGTCGCCGCGCCCGGCGAGGCCGGCAGGCCGATGGCGATCACGTCGCGCTCGGCGCTGGGGTCGATGGTGGGGTGAAGCAGCTGGTCGAGCGAGGCGGGATCGACGCGCAGAACCGCCTCGTCGCGGGTGATCAGGCCCTCGGCGGCGAGGTCGACGGCCACCTTCAGCGCCGCCTTGGCGGTGCGCTTGCCGCTGCGCGTCTGCAGCATGAAGAGTCGCCCGCGCTCGACGGTGAACTCGATGTCCTGCATGTCGCGGTAGTGCCGCTCGAGGCGGCCCACCAGGTCCCGCAGCTCGCCGAACACATCGGGCAACGCCTCTTCCATCGACGGCGCCTTCTCGCCCATCTCCTCGCGAGCGACGCGGGTGATCGACTGTGGGGTGCGGATGCCGGCGACGACGTCCTCGCCCTGGGCGTTGATCAGGAACTCGCCGTAGAGGGCATGCTCGCCGGTGGAGGGGTTACGGGTGAAGGCCACGCCGGTCGCCGAGGTGTCGCCCATGTTGCCGAACACCATCGACTGCACATTGACCGCCGTGCCCCAGCTTTCGGGGATGTCGTGCATGCGGCGGTAGAACTTGGCGCGGTCGTTCATCCAGCTGGCGAAAACCGCGCCGATGGCGCCCCAGAGCTGGTCGTTGGGGTCTTGCGGAAACGCCCGCTCGCTCTCGCGCGCCACCAGCGCCTTGTATTCGGCGACCACGGCCTCCCAGTCCTCGGCCGAGAGCTGGGTGTCGATGGCGTAGCCCAGGATGTCCTTCTGATCGTCAAGGATCTCCTCGAACATGTGGTGGTCGATGCCGAGGACCACGTTCGAGTACATCTGGATGAAGCGGCGGTAGCTGTCGAAGGCGAAGCGGCGATCCCCGGCGAGCTCGGCCAAGCCCTCGACGGTGGCGTCGTTGAGGCCGAGGTTGAGCACGGTGTCCATCATGCCGGGCATCGAGGCCCGGGCGCCGGAGCGCACCGAGACCAGCAGCGGCGTGGAAGCGTCGCCGAAGGTCTTGCCGGTCAGGCTCTCGACCCGCGCCAGCGCCTCCGCCACTTCCGCGCGCAGGCTTTCCGGATAGCGCCGGTCGTGAGCGTAGAAGTAGGCGCAGGCGTCGGTGGAAATGGTGAAGCCGGGCGGAACCGGCAGGCCCAGAGCCGACATTTCGGCCAGGTTGGCGCCCTTGCCGCCCAGCAGGTTCTTCATCGAGGCGTCCCCGTCGGCTGCGCCGCCGCCGAAGGCGTAGACGAAACGCTCGCGGGTCTGGGTGTCTGCCATGCCGATTTCCTAGCCGGAAACTTGGGAGAAGTCCGCCACCTGGTCCATCAGGGCGCGCACCTCGCCCAGCAGTTTCAGCCGGTTGGCGCGCTCGGCCGCGACTTCGGAATTGACCAGCACCTTATCGAAGAAGGCGTCGACCGGGCCGCGCAGGGCCGCGAGCGCGCGCATGGCCGCGGCGAAATCCTCCCGCGCCAGGAAGCGCTCCACCTCCGGCTCGGCCTTGGCGACCGCTTGAACGAGCGCGGCCTCCTCCCCAGGCGCGCCGGGCAGCTTGGCGGGCGAGCCTTGCGGCAGGGCTCCCTTCTTGGCCTCGGCGGCGAGGATGTTGGAGGCGCGCTTGTGGCCAGCGAGCAGGTTCTTGCCGTCGTCGGTGGCCAGGAATCGGCTCAGCGCCTCGACGCGACGGACGATGCGCACGACGTCGTCGTCGCCGAGGGCGAACACGGCGTCCACGAGGTCGTGACGCGCGCCCTGGTCGCGCAGCAGCACCTTCAAGCGCTCGACCAGGAACGCCCTCACCTCCTCGGCGACCTCTCGGGCGCCGCTGAAACGGTAGACGACCGGCTGGGTCGGCGCCCTGGCGACGATGGCGGCCCGGTCGAACACGATGGCGCGGTCCTCGTCGACCTCGATGACGTAGACCGCCTCGCTGGCGAGCGCGGCCTCGAACTCCTCGAGGTAGGCGCCGAGGCCCTCGCCCGAGCCGGGCGCGTGCCCGAGCCAACCTGTCGTGCGTCCGGCGGAGACATAGACGGCGCGACCTGGACCGACGAAGGTCTTCAGCGAGCGGTGCCACTCGCGCACCGCCGCGCGGACCGGCAGGCGCACCTCCGACTTCAGCATGATGCGGATCAGTCCGAGCGCGGCGCGACGCAGGCCGTAAGGATCGCGCGAGCCCGTCGGCTTCTCGCCCACGGCGAAGAAGCCGACCAGGGTGTCCAGCTTGTCGGCAATGGCGAGCGTCATCGCCAGCGGGGCCTCCGGCACGTCGTCGAAGGGGCCGGACGGCTTGTACTGCTCTCCGATCGCCTGACTTACGACCGCCGGCAGCCCGGCCTCCCTGGCGTAGTAGGCGCCCATGACGCCCTGCAGTTCGGGGAACTCGCCGACCATGCCAGACACGAGGTCGGCCTTGGCGAGGCGCGCCGCCTCCCGCGCCCGCTTGGGGTCGGCTCCGATTGCGGGGGCGATCGCCTCTGCGAGGGCCTCCAGCCGGGCCACGCGCTCGGCCATGGTGCCCAGCTTGGCGTGGAAGGTTACGCCCTTCAGCCTGGCGAGCCACGACTCGAATCCGGCGCGCCGGTCTTCGTCCCAGAAAAAGCGCGCGTCGTTGAGCCTGGCCGACAACACCCGCGCGTTGCCCGCCGCCACCAAAGACCCGCCATCCGCCGTCTCGATGTTGGCGACGACCACGAACCTCGGCGCGAGCGTGTCGGCTAGATGGCGGCGCACGGCGAAATAGCGCTGGTGGACGCGCATCGAGGTGCGGATCACCTCCGGCGGCAGGCTGAGAAACTCGGGATTCATGGTTCCCAGCAGGGGGACCGGCCACTCGGCGAGGCCCGCGACCTCCTCGAGCAGACCGTCGTCTTCGACGAGATCGAGATCGTGGGCTCGGCAAAGCGCCGAGGCGGCGGCGAGGATGCGCGCCTTGCGCTCCTCGGGATCGAGCACCACGAAGTGTTCGGCGAGTTTGCGTCGATATTCGTCGAAATCGCGCGCCGCGAACGGGCGGCCGGACCCCATGAACCGGTGGCCTTCGGTGAGATCGCCGGCGACGACGCCCTCGATGTCGAGCGGCACGACAGCGCGATCGAAGACGCAAAGGATACGACGCAGGGGTCTGACCCAGCGGAGGCGTCCCAGCGCCCATGTCATCGCCTTCGGCCAGGGGAAGTTGCGGACGATGTCCTCGACCATCTCGGCCAGGATGTCGGCGGTCGGGCGGCCGGCGCGGGTCAGCGTGGCGAACCAGACGCCGTCGCGCTCGGCGAGGTCTTGCTGGCCGACTCCGGCCGAGCGCAGGAAGCCGGCCATCGCCGCCTCCGGTGCGCCGACGCGGGGCCCCTTGCGCTCTTCCGTTCGGTCGCCCTGGGCGTGCGGCAGGCCGTCGACCACCAGCGTCAGGCGGCGCGGTCCGGCGAAGGCGCGCAGGGTTTCGAACCGCAACTCGGCCGCGGCCAGGCGGTCGCGGGCCATCCGCTCCAGATCGCGCTGCGCCCCCGGCTGCATGCGCGCCGGTATCTCCTCCGAGAAGAGCTCGAGCAGAAGCTGGGGCATGGCTAGCGCGCCGGTCGGTCGCCTTCTCCCCTTGCGGGAGAAGGTGGCTGCGAAGCAGCCGGATGAGGGGTCTTACCGGCGCAGCCGGCCATCAGACAGCTGGAGAGATCACCGCGACCCCTCATCCGACGGGCTGGCGTCCGCCACCTTCTGCCGCAAGGGGAGAAGGAAAAGGATGCAGCCGTTTGCATCAGGCGTTCTCGCCCTGGGCCTCGACCCAGGCTTCCGCACAGGCTTTGCAGAGATCGCGGATGCGGCCGATGTAGCTCTGCCGCTCGGCCACCGCGATGGCGCCGCGGGCATCCATCAGGTTGAACAGGTGCGAGGCCTTCAGCACGTGGTCGTAGGCCGGCAGGACCAGCGCCTGCCCTTGCGGCCCCTTGGCGGCGAGCAGTCGCGGCACCTGGCGCTCCATGTCCTCGAACTGGCGCTTCAGCACCACGACGTCCGCCGCCTCGAAGTCGTAGGCCGACCACTGGCGTTCGTTCTCCAGGAACACCTCGCCGTAAGTCTTGAAAGCCGGGCTCTGCGGATCGTTGAAGGCCAGGTCGAAGATCGAGTCGACGCCTTGGATGTACATGGCCAGGCGCTCGAGCCCATAGGTCAGTTCGCCCGCCACCGGGAAGACGTCCAGGCCCCCGACCTGCTGGAAGTAGGTGTACTGGCTGACCTCCATGCCGTCGCACCACACTTCCCAGCCGAGACCCCAGGCGCCTACGGTCGGGTTCTCCCAGTCGTCCTCGACGAAGCGGATGTCGTGCAGGGCGCCGTCGATCCCGATCGCGGCGAGGGAGCCGAGGTAGAGATCCTGCAGGTCGTCCGGGTTGGGTTTCAGGATCACCTGATACTGGTAGTAATGTTGCAGTCGATTGGGGTTCTCGCCGTAGCGGCCGTCGGCGGGACGTCGGGACGGCTGCACGTAGGCGGCGCGCCACGGCTTGGGACCCAGCGCGCGCAGCACCGTCGCGGGATGCAGGGTGCCCGCCCCCACTTCGACGTCGTGCGGTTGAAGGATCACACAGCCCTGCCGACTCCAATAGTGATGGAGCGCAAGGATGAGACCTTGGAACGACAAGGGAGGCGTGGCGGACATCGGGGCTTGAGAGTCGGGGACGCGAAAAGGCCGGCGGACCTATAGGGCCCGCCGACCTTGGCTTCAAGCCGACCTCGCCGCCTCGCCCGACACCTCCGAGGGGCGAAGTCCGGGCTCAGGCGCCCGAAGGCGGGGCGGTCGGGGCAGGCGCCGGCGGCGACGCCGGCGGCGTCGAGGGTGGCGCCGCGCCGAGCGCGGCCGCATAGGGACTGTCCGGGGGGACCAGCACCTTGTCGATCGCGTTGAGCACGCCGCCGTTGGCCGTCTTGACGTCGGTCTCGATGATGTCGGCGTTGTTGACTTTGAGGTCGTCGGGATCGGCGCCGTCGATCAGCAGCGTCTGACCCTCCTCGGTCTGAACCGGCCCCTTGGCGCCCTTCATCTTGAGGGAATCCACCGGCGCGCCGACGATGTGGTAAAGTAGGATCTTCTGCAGAGCGGGGAGCCCGTCCGGCGACATCAACTTGGCCAGTTGGTCGGGGGGCAGCGCCTTGAACGCCGCGTCGGTGGGGGCGAAAAGCGTGATGTTCGGATTGCCCTTGAGGGCGCCCTTCAAATTGGTGGCGTCGAGCGCCTTCACCAGGATGGTGAACTGTCCGGACGCCTTGGCCGTCTCGTAGAGATCCGCGCCGCCTTCGATTTTCGGGATCGACGGCAGGGCCGGCGCGGCGGTCGAAGGCGCGGCCGCCGTCGGCGGCGCAGAGGTCTCGGGCGCCGGCGGCGCGGTCTGGGCGAGCACCGCGACGGGACAGGCGCTCAGCGCCGCCGCCGCCGCCGCGGAGGTGAGAAAACGATTCAGCGTCATAGGAGTCCTCGACTAGGGGGGACCCCCCGGGCGTCCCTCGCAGAGGCACCTTTATTCAGCCTTGCGAGCCGGCGTCAATCAGGCGCGAGCGTGGCTTTGGCTCCGGAAGGTTCGCCATGTTGGAGGCGCCCAGCTTCGGAAAGGGCGCCAGCCGCGGGCAGCTTGCGGGTGATCGTCGGCGAGGCCGTCTCGTAGGCCGGGCTGGACGCTCATAAATTGGGCGCACTGGATAAAATTTGTGCGCAAAAAGCGGGCGCATGCCCCCCTTTTCGCGCCAAGTCCTTAACCGACGCCCCGGGTTCCGGCCCACGTGCCCATAGCGTCGCGACGGTCCGCGCACGGAACCCCACTCCTCGGAGCAAGGGGCGCCGGCTCGGTTGGGGATTAACTCAAGCAAAGAGGCGCGCGCTGGCGGCAAGCGGCCGGTCGCGCGGGAGCGAGGCGGATGAAACTTATCATGGCGGTCGTCAAACCCTTCAAGCTCGACGAAGTTCGCGAGGCCCTAGTGGCCGCGGGCGTCGAGGGCCTGACGGTATCTGAAGTCAAAGGCTATGGCCGGCAAAAGGGCCATACCGAAATCTATCGTGGCGCGGAGTACCAGGTGACCTTCGTGCCGAAGGTGAAGCTGGAAGCCGTCGTCGACGATGCGGGGACCGCGGGGGCGGTCGAGGCGATCAAGGCGGCGGCGGGCACCGGCAAGATCGGCGACGGGAAGATTTTCGTCCTGAACGTCGAAGAGGCCGTGCGGATCCGCACCGGCGAAACCGGCGCGGCGGCGCTCTAACGGTCATCGGGACAGAAGGGGATAGTTCAATGAAACTACTGGGTATCCAACGATTGGCGGGGATGCTGCTCGCGGCCCTGCTGCTTGCGGCGCCCGTCGCCGCGATGGCGCAAAACGCCACCAACGCTCCGGCGGCGAACGCCGCGGTCAACGCCGCCACCAACGCGGCTTCGAACTCGACGGCGGCCGCGCCAGCGCCGGGCACTTGCGCGGCGCTCAACAACTGCGCTTCCCAGACCTATCCGAAGGACGCGGTGAACGCCGGCGACACCGCCTGGATGCTTACCTCGTCGGTGCTGGTTCTCATGATGACCATTCCAGGCCTGGCGCTCTTTTACGCCGGCATGGTCCGCAAGAAGAACATCCTGGACACCCTCGCCCAGAGCTTCGGGGCGACCTGCGTGATCACCGTGCTCTGGATGATTATCGGCTACTCGATCGCCTTTACGGGCCACAACCCGTACATCGGCGACTTCAAGTACATCCTGCTCGCCCCGCTGAATGGCGACATCAACATAGCCAACACCGATCTCGCCGGGACCATCCCCGAGACCGTCTACATGTTCTTCCAGATGACGTTCGCCATCATCACCCCGGCCCTGATCGCCGGCGCAGTGGCGGATCGGATGAAGTACTCGGCCTTCCTGTGGTTCATGGGCCTGTGGTTGATCTTCGTGTACTGCCCCATCGCGCACTGGGTCTGGTCCGCCAAGGGCTGGCTCGGCGAAGGCGGCATCGGCGCCCTGGACTTCGCCGGCGGCACCGTGGTGCACCTGAACGCGGGCACCGCCGGCCTCGTCGCCGCGCTGATGCTCGGCAAGCGCAAGGGGCTCGGCACCGAGAACTTCGCGCCCTACAACCCGGCCTATGCGGTCATCGGCGCCTCGTTGCTGTGGGTGGGGTGGTTCGGGTTCAACGCGGGTTCCGCGGTTGAGTCCCACGACGGCCAGGCCGGGATGGCCGCGGCGGCGACCCAGATCGCCACGGCGGCGGCGGCCCTCGGCTGGATGTTCATGGAGTGGATCATCGCCAAGAAGCCGACCGTCATCGGCATGGCGTCCGGCGCGGTGGCGGGCCTCGTGGCCATCACCCCCGCCTCGGGCTTCGTGAACCCCACCGGGGCGCTGATCATCGGCATCGCCGCGGGCGTGGTCTGCTATTTCTCGGCCGTGCACATGAAGAAGGCCCTGGGCTTCTACGACGACGCCCTGGACTGCTTCGGCGTCCACGGGGTCGGCGGGGCGCTGGGCGCGATCATGACCGGCATGTTCGCCTCCAAGGCCATCAACAGCTCGATCCCGTCGAAGGGCGGCTGGCTGATCGACGGCAACTTCGGTCAGATGTGGCTGCAGGTCATCGACGTGGTGTCGGTGTTCGTCTTCTGCGGCGTCGGGACGTTCATCATCCTGGCCATCCTGAAGTACACGATCGGCATTCGCGTCAGCGAAGATGTCGAGATCGAGGGCCTGGACATCAACCTGCACGGCGAAGTGGTGCAGGGCTAGTCGGGGCCATTGGTTCCGTTCCAAGCGTAAGGGAGCGGGGGTCCCCAGGGGCCCCCGCTTTCGGTTTGTGGAGGACTTGAGTCCATGTCGTCGATTGGGGATAGGACACGCCACGGCCCGCCGGGCCGGTCGGTCGGAGGGGCGAACCTGAGTCAGCTGCCCGGCTTTCGGTTGTTCTACGCCCTCGGCGGCGCCCTGGCGTTCGGGATCGTCTGCGGTCTGGCGCATGCGCCGTTCTGGGTGGTGGTGGTCGGCGGGCTCGCGGCGGCGCTGGGAGCGCTCTGGCTGGAAAGGGACGCCCTGGCCGGCGCCGAGGTCCGCCGGCGCCCGAATTTCCCCCTACTGATTTCCTCGGCCTTCGTCTTCCTGGCGATCGTCGGGGTCGGCGTCGTCAGCCTCGGTTACTTCCTCGACGAGTGGGCGATCTTCAAGTTCGCTCACCGCTGAACGAAGCGGCGACGCTGCCGGCCAGACGACAAGGCTGGACCCACCAGTCGGGTCGGGCCCTGGCGATGGCCTCCGCCAGGGCGTCCCGGTCGGCCCGGTCGCGGCAGAGCGCGAAGCAGGTCGCGCCCGATCCGGACATGCGAGCCAACAGCGTCTGCGGCAGCGCCCGCAGCGTCGCCAACACCGCGGCGACCGCCGGCTGCAACGAGATGGCGGGAGACTCCAGGTCGTTGCGGGTCGTCTCCAGGAACGCCACGACATCGAGAGTGGTCGCCATCGCCGGCGCCCTGGGTGTATCCGCCGCGCCAGGCGCCCCGGCGGCGTCATAGGCGCGGTAGACGGCGCCGGTCGGCGAGGGCGCGAGCGCATTGACCAGAACCGCTTCGAGGTCCGGGAACGCCGGCGGCGCGCGAAGTTCGTCCCCGCGTCCCAGCGCCAGCCGTGGCTCGCCAACCAGGCACATCGGCACGTCCGCGCCGAGCCGCGCGGCGACATCGAACAGCCGTTGCCGGCCCGCCGGGCTCGAGTCCAGCCGACCGCGCGTCGCCATGAGCCGCAGCGCCGCCGCCGCGTCCGCGGACCCGCCCCCGAGCCCTGCCGCGACCGGCAGGTTCTTGCGCAACACCAATCGGAAGGGTGACCAATGCGGAGAGAAACCCTCGATCAACGATTGGCGGGCCCTGACCACCAGGTTGTCGCTGTCGGAGCCGAGCCCCGCCGCGAAGGGACCGTCGGCCTCGAAACCGAACCGGTCCGCCGCCTCGAGCGTCACCACGTCGCCCGCGTCGGCGAACGTCACCAAGCTGGACAGCGGATGGTACCCGTCGGCGCCGATCGCGCCCACATGCAGGAAAAGGTTGACCTTGGCCGGCGCCAGGCGTTCGGCGGCCATGCGCTACGGCGTCTTGGCCGGCGGGGTTTCGACCGGAGGCGGCATCGGAACGTCGGGACCCAAGGGCGAAGCGAGCTTGGCGGCCGCGCTCGCCCTCAGCTTGGCGTCCGGATCGAGGCTCAATACCCGACGCCACTGGAAGGTGGCTTCGGTCTTGCGGCCGACGCGCCAATAGGCGTCGCCCAGGTGGTCGTTCACCTCCGGGACCGATGCGTCGAGGCCGACGGCGGTCTCCAGGTTGGCGACCGCGGCCTTGTAGTCGCCGAGTCGATAATAGGCCCAGCCGAGGCTGTCGATCATGGCGCCCGACTGCGGTTCGGCGTCGACCGCCTTCTGCACCATGGCGAGGGCTTCCCGCAGGCGTTCGCCGCGGTCGATCCAGAAATAGCCTTGGAAATTGAGGAGCGTCGGCTCGTCCGGGTCGAGCTTCAGCGCTTCGGTCAGGTCGGCCTGGGTGCGTTGGGTGTCGCCCGCTTCGTCGTAGGCCGAGGCGCGAAGATAATAGAGACGCCAGTCGGGTTGCGGGGTCGCGTCGATCAGTTTGGTGAGCACCGCGGCCGAGTCCGCATACTGTCCGCTCTCGCGAAGGAGGTTGGCGAGGGTCACCGCCGCGTCGCGACTGCCTGGCGCTTGCGCGACCGTGTCGCGGGCGATCTGCAGCGCCTCGGCGTGATCGCCCGAGGCCTGGTAGCTGTAGGCGAGCTTGCTTCGCGCGGTCGGGTAGCGGATCGACGTCGGCGGAACGTGGGCGTAGGCGGCGCGCGCGCCGTCGGCGTCTCCGCGACTTAGAATGTCGCCAACCAGCATCCAGGCTTCATCGTTGTTGGCATCGAGCCGAAGCGCGAGCCGCAGGTCGATCAACGCCAGTTCCAGCTGCTTCCTGGCGAACTCGCTGGCGGCCGGCACGACCAGCGCTTGCGCGGCCGAGCTGCGGACATCGCCCAGCGCCGGCGGGCGGCCGTGCCTCTCGGCCCGGGCGAGCGATGCGGCGAGCACGATGTCGTCGGGATCGGCC
>DATJRL010000042.1:0-2102 GCA_035504785.1 Caulobacteraceae bacterium | reverse complement strand
TCCAAAGCTTGAGCCTTCGCTGAGCTTCTCGCCTGAGGCTGTGGCGGAGTGGCGGGAGATCTGGCGGCCGATCGTCGCCAAAGGCGCCGCCGGCGCGAGCGTGTTCTGTCACCGCGACTTCCACGCCGAGAATCTGATCTGGCTGCCAGACCGCGCGGGACCGGCGCGCGTGGGCCTGCTCGACTTCCAGGACGCCGTGCGCGCCCATCCCGCCTGGGACCTGTCGATGCTGCTGCACGACGCCCGCCGCGACGTGTCGCGCGAGCTCGAGGCGGACGTGCTGGAGCGCTACTTCGCCGCCCGCCCGGAGGTCGATCGCGACGCCTTCATTTCCGACTACCACGCCCTGGGCGCTCTCAACGTGGTGCGCATCATCGGCATCTTCGCGCGTCTGGTGGCGCGGGACGGCAAGCCACGCTACCGGGCCTTCATGCCGAGGCTCTGGCGCTATCTGGATCGCTGCCTAGAGGAGCCCGCGCCGCGGGGCCTCGAGGCCTGGCTCGACCGCCACGTCGGAGCCGCCCGCGCGTGAGCCGGCCCCACACCGCCATGGTCCTCGCCGCGGGCCTGGGCACGCGCATGCGGCCCCTCACCCTCGATCGGCCCAAGGCCCTCGTCGAGGTCGGCGGCCGCGCCCTCGTCGACCACGTGCTTGACCGACTGGCGGCGGCGGGGGTGCGGCGGGCGGTGGTCAACGTCCATGCCTTCGCCGACCTGCTGGAGGCCCATGTGCGCCGGCGTTCGGACCTGGAGATCGTCATCTCCGACGAACGCGGGGGCCTGCTGGAGACGGGCGGCGGCCTGCGCGCCGCGCGGTCCCTGCTCGGCGAGGAGCCGATCCTGGTCGCCAACATCGACACGATCTGGACCGAAGGCGCCGTCCCGGCGATCGAGAAGCTCGTCCAAGCCTGGGACGGCTCGCGGATGGACGACATCCTCCTGCTCGCGCCCACCGTGCAGTGCCTGGGTTTCGACGGGCCTGGCGACTTCTATCGCGACAGGGCGGGTCGACTCGAACATCGGGGCGAGCGCGAGAGCGCGCCCTTCGCCTACGCCGGGGTCCACCTGATGGATCCGCGCCTGATCGAGACCTGGCCCGACGAGGCCCATGGCATCTTCGGTCACTGGATGAAGATGGCGAGCGCGGGCCGCCTGCACGGGGTCGTCATGGACGGCCTCTGGATGCACGTCGGCGATCCTACAGCGCGCGAGGCGGCGGAGGCGCGCCTGGCGGCGGCCTTATGATCGGCCTTTTCGATCGGCCGGGTCCTCGATGGTTCACCATTCCGCCGCATCGGCCGTTCCTGCGGGACCTCGCCTCCGGCCTATGGCGCGAGCTGTCTGAACGTGGTCCGGAAGGTCTTCCCCGCGCCGTGGTGTTTCTGCCCACTCGCCGGGCGGGTCGCGGGTTGTCCGAGGCCTTCCTGGAAGCCGCCGGCGGCCGCGCCGTCCTGCTGCCGCAGATCCGCGTCCTGGGCGACCTGGACGAGGGCGAGCCGCCGTTCGAGCCGGGGGACCTCGCCCTCGAACTGCCCCCGCCCATCTCCGCCGAGCGCCGGCGGTTCGAACTGGCCGGCCTGATCGCTGAGCACCAGGATCTCATCGCCCGCCGCCTCGACGCCGAGGGGGCCCTGGAGCTGGCCGACGCCCTGGGCGCCTTTCTCGACAGCTGCCAGCTCGAGGAGCGCGGCGATCCGGCGGCAGTGGCGGCCCTCGCGGAGGGCGAGCTCGCCCGCCACTGGGCTATCTCGGCGAATTTCCTCACCCTGGCCCTAGAGGCTTGGCCCGCGCGGCTGGAGGCGCTCGGGATGAGCGACCCGCAGGGCAGGCGTGTGCGCCTGCTGCGCCGCCTCGCCGCAAGGTGGGGCAACCGGCCGCCGGACCATCCGGTCGTGCTCGCCGGCTCGACGGGGTCGACCCCGGCGGCGGCCGACCTGATGGCGGTGATCGCTGGCCTTCCCGCGGGCTGCGTCGTCCTGCCGGGTCTCGACACCGCCCTGGCGGAGAGCGCCTGGGCAGAGGTTGGCGAGGCCCACCCTCAGGGGAGCATGAAGCGGCTGCTCGCCCGCGCCGGCCTGGATCGCGGCGACGTCCACCCGTGG
>DATJRL010000041.1:0-4377 GCA_035504785.1 Caulobacteraceae bacterium | reverse complement strand
AGCTCCGCTTCGCCAGGATCCGTCTCAGCGACCGACTCCGCAAAGACGCCGAGCAGATCGGCGAACTCGTCCATCGGCGCCACGCCGGCGCGCTGTAGAAGACTAGCTACGAAGATGGCGAACTTGCCTTGGGCACCGACGAGATCGTCGAGACCCGTCATTGGCAACCACCTTGCCGCTCAACTGGTCCGGCGGTCTCCAAGCTTGCGGCCTTTGGGCAGCGGCTGCGGCGGCTCCGCGCCCGGCTCCGGCTCGGCCAGCAGCGCGGCGACCGGCACATCGAGCGCTTTGGCCAGCCGGTCCAAGAGATCGAGCGAGGTGTTGCCCTTCTGGCGCTCAAGCTGACTCACCCAGCCGCGGGCCACGCCGGCGTCAACAGCCAGCCGCTCCTGCGACAGGCCGCGGGCTGTGCGCAAGAGTCTCAGATTCCACGCCAGAAGCGCCCGGCCGCCCATAACGGCACCGGGACATGTCCGACTAGGATAAAACCACTCTCTATAGAGAACAGTTTAATCGAGCAAGGCGCGCAATCCTGTCGCCGAGCCGACCTCTTCTAGGCGGTAGCTGTCGCCATCACGCCCGAGAACGCGCGTGACCGAACGGACCCGCCGGCCTTCCGGCGTCCGCTCGATGAACACCACCAGATTGATCGCCTGAGCGATGGCGCGAAACGGCACGCGCCGGGTCACCTCTCCGATCAGGTCCTCCAGCCGCGACAGGGCCTCGGCAGCGCTGTTGGCGTGGATGGTGGCCAGCCCGCCCGGGTGGCCGGTGTTCCAGGCCTTCAGCAGGTCCAGCGCCGAACCGTCGCGCACCTCGCCGATGATGATGCGGTCCGGCCGCAGTCGTAGGGTGTCGCGCACCAGGTCGGTCATGGTCACCGGCGGGTCGGTTCGCTTGGTGAGCATCTCCACGCGGTCCTCGGCCGAGCATTGCAGCTCGGCGGTGTCCTCGATCAGCACCACGCGGTCGTGCGCGAAGGCGGGCTCCGCCAGGATGGCGTTAGCCAGCGTGGTCTTGCCCGTTCCGGTCCCGCCAGCGATCAGCAGGTTCTGACGCGCCTCGGCCGCTTGGCGCAGCGCTGCGGCCATCGCAGCGCTCATGATCCCGTCCTTCACATAGTCCGCCAGAGTGAAGACGATCTCCGGTCGCTTGCGGATGGCGAAAGCGGGATTGGCGACGATGGGCATGAAGGCACCCTGGAAGCGCTCCCCGGTCTCTGGCAGGGTAGCGCTGATCCGCGGCCGGTCCTTGGTCACCACCTCGCCCACATGGTCGGCCAGCAGGCGCAGGATGCGGTTGGCGTCATCCGGTCCCAGCAACTCGCCGGTGAACGATCGCCCGTCGCCAATCCGGTCGACCCAGATCTTGCCGTCCGGGTTGACCATCACCTCCACCACCCGCTTGTCGGCCAGGGCGGCGGCGATCACAGGGCCCATCGCCTGGCGCAGCGCCGCCACCTTGCGATCGGCGACAACGGACCGTGATTCCAACATCATGAGCTCCTACACCAGGCCATCGTCGTCGTAGTGGCTGTGCGCGTGGTGCGGGGTCTGGGCGCCCAGGTAGTCGGCCGGGTCGATGCGGGCCGAGGCGACCGCGGCGGGCGTCTGGACACCCTTGAATGGCGGCGGCGGCGCACCCACGGGGCTCACGCCTTTCCAGTCGTTGTGGGCGGCGCAGGGCAGATCGGCCAGCCCCGGCTTCTGCTCGTAGTCGGCCAGCTGTCCGTGAAAATAGTCGCCCGTCCGCGCCTGGAAGAATGGCTCCTCGTAGTAGCGGATCTTCTCGGCCTGGATCGGTTTGGCGTTGTTGACGAACAGGAACTGCTTACGGTCGTCGAGACCCCGCACGTCCTCTTCCGAGAGAATGTAGCGCTGCTGCTCCGACTGAGAGGTCGAGCGATGCGCCCGACCGAAAATCGTCCGTGGATCGGAAAAGCTTTCACGCATCTCCAGCGCCTTGCCCGCCCGTCGCGTCACTTTCTCGATCGAGGTCGGTTCCGAGGTCGCGAAGGCCGCAGTGATATGCATGTTGTCGAAGAGCGGCGTCTTGTCCCCGTACTTCGAGAACACATCGTTGAAGCTTTGGCAGACCAGATGCGCGGTGATCCCGTAGCCGGCCATCTCGCCCATGGCGTTCTCCAGGAACGGGAGGGCGCCGAGCTTGGGAAACTCATCCAGCATCATCAGCAGCCGGTGGCGCTTCTTCCGCCGCCGGCTATCGGTGTGTTCGCTCTCCATCAGGCTGTTGATGGTCTGGCGCGTGAAGACTCGGACCAGGAAGGCCAATCGATCGGCGTGGGCCTGCGGCGTGATCATGTAGAAACTGACCGGCGCCTCGGCGCAGACCAGATCGCCGATGGAGAAGTCCGAGGTCGAGGTGGCGTATTCCACCATCGGATCGGCCCACAGCATCAATGATGCGCGGCAGGTGGCCAGGACGTTCGACTTGACCCGCTCGTCCATGCTGTCGAGCGCCCGGGCGCCCAGCAACACCTCCGGGTGAATCTCCGGAATCGGCTCTCCGCGGTCGTCGCGCGCAAGGCCGTCCCGCGCGTGAGGATCGGGGCGATGGCGATGCTGGGTGTGCATCATCGCATGCAGGGTTGGCTCGATGTTGATGAGGAGCCGGCGGACCTGTGCCAGGGTCTTGTCAGCGTCTGGCTCGCTGTAGAGGACGTGCAGGATCACCGCCGTGAAGAAGTCCGTGGCGCTCTGGTCCCAGAAGTTCAGGTCGCCGGCCTTGCGGCCCAGCGGGTCGACCAGGATGCCGACCACGTTCTGGATGTCGGCGATCTCCATCGGCCCCTTGCGGACCTCGAACAGCGGGTTCCAGCGCACGGTGTTGGGGTCGGTCGGAGCGAAGAAGAACACGTGGCTGAACTGCTTCCGATGGTCGGCGGTGATGTGCCAGAGTTCGCCCTTCCGGTCGTAGATGAACGCGCTCTGCGGCCAGGCGACCAGGGTCGGCACGACGTGGCCGGCCCCCTTCCCGCTCCGAGAGGCGCCAACGATGATGGCGTGCTCGACGCCCTGGTAGGTCAGATACCGGCCCGCGAAGCGGCCAAGCACCCGACCAGTGATCTTGCCCCTCGGGTCAATTAGCCGAGCCCGGCGCACGTCCTCCAGCCGCGCCCAGGCCGCGGCCCCGAATGCGCGAGGCGAGCGCGCTGTCCGGCGCATAACGCCGACGGCGATCGAGATGGGGATCATGGCGGCTCCAAGCCCCCACAGAGCCGCCTCGTCGAAGGCGCGGGGGTACAGGCGCTCATAGGCCGCGTACCAGCCCACATAGGCCCAGGGCGGATAGATCCGCAGGTGCCCGAGATCGGCCAGCCCGCGACCGAATTCTAGCGGGAAATGGAAACCGGCCGCCACGGTCTGAGTAGCCACCGCGAGGCCCACGAGTGCCGCCGAAAGGGCGAGGCCGAGGAACAGCTGCAGGCGGGCGGACGGGGTCATCGGAACCTCCTACGGGCTCGGAAACAGGCGTTGGCCGAGTTGGCGACCGCGGACTTTGTTGAGACGTTCCAGTGCCTGCTGCCGGGCCGGAAGTGGATGACGCTGTACGGCGGCGCGAGCGGGTTCACCCACGCTGCGCAGGAACCGCGTGGCGTCCGGCGATTGGGCCGGAACCTTGAAGCTGCGCTCGCCCAACTCCTCAGCGACGACGAGATCGTTGAGGGTGCGGGTGGCCGTCGCGATACGCCGGTCTATCCGCTTGATCTTCCGCTCCAGGGTCCTGCGTTTCCTGGCGGCATCAGCCGCGCGATTAAGGTCCGGCTGGCGCCGCGCCGAAACCGCCGCCCGGCCCTGCGGCGTGCGTAACCAGGCCTGCCGCAAGGCATAGCGCAACTCAGCTTCCCGGGCAGCTTTGCGGGCCCGGGCGATGGCGTTTAGCTCCGCGTGTTTGGCCCAGATCATCCGCGCCGGATTGCGGATCCAGGCCACGAGTTCGAGACGCCGGCGACGCACCGTTCCCACGCGCGCCTCCGTCAGTCGCAGAGCCGCCTGAGCCCGCGTGCGCCCCGCGAAATCCTCCCGCAAAAACTGCCGCTCCAGCGCCTGCGCGGAGGGCACGGGGGGCTTGGTCAGCGCCTCGCGCTCGCGGCTCCAGGCCTCGCGGTCGACCAGCATCTGCGCCCGCACCCGGGTCGCTTCAGCGATCAATTTGTCGATCGGCGCATCGACCCGCGGCGCGGCCCTTTCAAGGCGCTCGGCGGTGTCGGAATAGTCGCGCCGGAGGCCCTCAGCCGTCCGGTTGCGGGCGGCGACGTCGCGGTTGCGATCACCTCGATCCGTGCGCCGCTCCTTCCGCTCCAGGGCGGTCGCCGAAGGACCCAGGTGTTCGGTCGGCTCGCGGTCCAGGCCCTGC
>DATJRL010000040.1:0-2452 GCA_035504785.1 Caulobacteraceae bacterium | reverse complement strand
TTGTGATCCACGGGGGCGCCGGCGCCCTGCCGCACCGCGACTTCAGCCGCGAGCTCGCCCACATGCGGGGCCTGATCGAGGCCGGCCGCGACCGGCTGCACGCAGGCGCAGCCGCGCTGGACGTGGTGGTGGAAACGATCGCCGGCCTCGAGGCGTCGGGCCTCTACGTCGCCGGTCGCGGCGCCTCGGCCAACACCGATGGAATCTACGAGCTCGACGCAAGCCTGATGCACGGCCCCACACGCCGCGCGGGCGGCGTCGCCTCCCTCGTCGGCTTCGCCTCGCCGATCCGCGCGGCCCGGGCGGTGATGGAGCATACGCCGCATGTCCTGCTGGCTGGCCGCGGGGCGGCCGCCTTCGCCGCGCGCCAGGGGCTCGAGGCGATCGAAGACCCGAAAGCCTGGTTCACCCCCGCCTGGCGCGAGACGGCGATCGCGGGGACGGCCGCGCAGATGGGGACGGTGGGTTGCCTGGCCCTGGACGAGCGGGGCGAGTTGGCCGCTGGCACCTCGACCGGCGGGATCTTCGGCAAGCTGCCAGGACGGGTGGGCGACAGCCCGATCATCGGCGCGGGCGCCTGGGCCGACGACACGGTGGCCGTCTCCTGCACCGGCCAGGGCGAGATGTTCATCCGCGCGGCCGTCGGCGCCCAGATCGCCTTTCGCATGCGCTTCGGTGGCCAGCCCTTGGCGTCGGCGGCGCCGGCCGCCCTGGAGGAAGTCCGCGCCCTGGGCGGCGAGGGCGGCCTCATCGCCCTCTCCGCCGAAGGCGACATCGCCATGCCCTACATCAGCAAAGGCATGAAGCGCGCCTGCCTCGGGCCGGCGGGAGAGATCACGGTGAAGGTGTTCTAGATCGTTCCTTAAGTAACTTCTTCAGGGAAAAAGAATAACCACGAACCTCACGAAAAACACGAACAATAAGAAACGCGCCTCTGGCGCGGTCAGTTAATATGCTCGCGCGAGATAGACTTGACGTTCGTGTTGTTCGTGAAGTTCGTGGCTAAATATTTTGCGCGACCCCTGCCTCAGGCCACAACGGGCGAGGTGTCGGGGGCGGCGTAGGTGAGGGAGACGAAGACGTCTTCGAGGTCTGGCTCCTCGGTGCGCAGGTCCTTGACCGGCACCCCGGCCGCGCGGACCTCCGCGAGCACCTGCTCGACGCCGGCCTCGGCGGTCTTGAACACCACGGCGAGGTCGCCGTTGGGCCGAAGGCGGGTCTCGAACCGCCCGACGGCCGGGGCGGAGGCCAGCGGCGTCTCGGGCGTCACCACGACAGTGCGGGTGTCGAGGCGGCGCAGGAGCTGGCTCGTGGGCTCGCAGGCGACGACCTGGCCGCGGTTGACGATGGCGATGGTGTCGCAGAGCGACTCCGCCTCCTCGAGGTAGTGGGTCGTCAGGACGATCGTCACGCCCTGCTGGTTGAGCGCGACGACGTAGTTCCACAGCTGGCGGCGCAGCTCGACGTCGACGCCCGCTGTCGGCTCGTCGAGGACGAGCACGGGCGGGTTGTGCACCATGGCCTTGGCGACCATCAGGCGGCGCTTCATGCCGCCGGAGAGCTGGCGCACATAGGCGTCCGCCTTGTCCGTCAGGCCGAGGGCCGCGAGCAGCTCATCGGTCCGCCTCTCGCCCTTGGGGACCCCGTAGAGCCCGGCCTGCACTTCCAGCGACTCCCGCGGGGTGAAGAAGACGTCGGCCGCGATCTCCTGGGGAACCACGCCGATGGCGGCGCGGGCATCGCGCGGACGCTCGTCGATGTCGCGGCCCCAGATCCGCACCGTGCCCTCGGTCTTGCGGGTGAGGCCGGCGAGAATGTTGATGAAGGTCGACTTGCCCGCGCCGTTCGGTCCCAGAAGGCCAAAGATCGAGCCGCGCGGAATGGTGAGATCGATCCCTTTCAGCGCCGCCATCGCCGGCGTCTGGCGCGTGGCGGGGTAGGTCTTGAAGAGGCCGCGGGCCTCGATGGCGTTGTCGGGAAGGTCCATGTCGCTCCTGGCGGCCAGCCGTGATTTGACGATCGCGCGCCGGCCCGACTATCTAGGGCCCACCCCGAACGACGCCAAGCGGCGTAAGCCCTGCCATAGCGATGACCGATCGTCCCTATTCCGAGCCCATGCCCGCCAAGGCCGCCGTGGCCGCCGACCTGCCGCCGGCGGAGGTGGTGAAAGTCCGCTCGCGCCGCGTCGCCTGTGACGGCGTGGGCGGAGCGCTTGGCCATCCCCGCGTGTGGCTCGAGATGGGCGAGGCGGACTTCGTCGAGTGCCCCTACTGCGACCGCCGCTTCGTCCTGATGGCGCACGACGAGCAGCCGGAGGACGAACTGACCTCTCCAGGCGTCTACGAGGGCCCCGGCGGCCACTGACCGATCAGCATCCATCCGGATGCTTCGGGCGTTTAGCGGCCTTCGGGAAAGGCGCTCGGACGCTCAGGATTGGCAAAACAATGAAATC
>DATJRL010000039.1:0-5862 GCA_035504785.1 Caulobacteraceae bacterium | reverse complement strand
GGGATCGCGCCGACGAAGGTGATCGTCGCGCCGAATTCCCCCAGCGCCTTGGCGAACCCGAGCACCAGGCCGGCGATGACGCCGGGCGCGGCCAGAGGCAGGGTCAGCCGCCAGAATCGCACCGGCGCCGAGGCGCCGAGGGTGAGGCCGGCTTCGTCCACCGCCGGCTCGATCGCCTCCATGGCCAGCCGCATCGGCCGCACCATCAGCGGAAACGCCATCACCCCCGCCGCCAGCGCCGCGCCGGTCCAGCGGAAGGCGAGGACCACGCCGAATGACGCCAGCCAGCCGCCGACCGGGCCGGCCCGCCCGAACATCATCAGCAGCAGAAAGCCCGTGGCCACCGGCGGCAGCACCAGCGGCAGGGTGATGGCCGCGTCCAGAGCCACCCGCATCGCCAGCCGGGCGCGGCTGAGGGCATAGGCGGCGGCCAGGGCCAGCGGCAGGTCGACAAGCGTCGCCGTGCCGGCCACGCGCAGCGACAGGCCGATGGCCGCGAGGTCGTCGGCGGAGAGGCTCACCCCAAGGTCATCCAGGGGGCGCCGCGGCCAGCGCCTCGTGCGGCGCACCCAGGTCGGTCAGCACCACGGCGAGCAGGGCGAGTTCGCCCGCCGGCGCGATCACCGCCACCTGCCGCCCTTGCGACGCTTCCGCCGCAAGGCCCTCGGCGTCCGACGCCGCGAGCGTGCGCCAGCTGGCGTCGCGCCGAGCGAGCACGCTGACGTCCGCCGCGCCATCGCCCAGCACCAGCACGTCCGCCTCGGCGAGCGCCTTGGCCGCGCGCAGCGTCAGCAGGTCGCGCGCCGCGGGTGCGGCGATCAGCCAGACGCGGCCGCGCGCCGACGCGCCGACGGCGATCGCCGCGAGCAACGCCCGGTCGGCGGCCTCGAGGTCGCCGGCTTCCGCGGCGCGGCCCACCGTCCCGTCCAGCACGCCGCGCAGGAAGGCGCGGCGTTCGGCGAGATCGGGAAACGCCGTGCGGATCTCCTCGCGTCGGCGCCCCAGCAGGGCGGCGAGCGGGCCGAGGGCGGCGGGGATCTTGGCCTCGAGGTCCGCGCGCAACAGCGCCGCCAGCATCGGCGCCGCGCCGCCGGTGCCGATCGCGGCGATCACCTGGCCGCGGTCGACGATCGCCGGGGTATGGAAGTCGCAAAGTTCGGGGTGGTCGACGACATTGACCGCGGCGCCGGCGGCCCGCGCCGCCTCGGCCGCGGCCGCGCAGAAAGCGGCGTCCGGGCTGGCCACGAAGACCAGTCGCGCGCCGGCGTAGGCCTCCGGCCGCGCGGCCGTCTCGCCACTCACCCGCTCGACCTTGGCCGGCGACGACGCCAGCAATCGCGCCTTGGCGTCGGCGCCGTCGCCTTCGCCGGCGATCACGATCCGGCGGCCGCTCAGCGGGAAGAAGGCGGGGAAGGCCTCCATCGCGCCGTCACTTCACCGTCTTCAGGTAGTCGATGATCGCCTGCCGCTGGGTCGGATCCGGCGCGCCGCCGAACATTGTGGTTCCCTTGGCGAAGCCCTGCGGATTGGCGAGGAAGGCGTTCAGCGTCTCATCGTTCCAGACCTGGCCCTGCTTGGCCTTGAGGGCGTCCGAATACTGGAAGTTGGCGAGGCTGGCGATCTTGCGGCCGACCACCCCCTTCAGGGAAGGCGCGCTGTCGCTGTTCGCATCCAGCGTATGGCAGTCGGCGCAGTTGGCGTTGAACAAGTCCTGGCCCGTGGCGGCGAGGGCGGGTCCGCCCACCATGGCCACGGCGGCGGCGAGGAGGGGAAGGGTTGGGCGCACTGGACGTCTCCGAGTTCGACCCGCGAGCGATACCCCGTCCGCGCCCGCGCCTCAATTCAGCCGGCGCCACTCGCGGGTCTCCCGCGCTTCCACGCCGGACTGAAGCGGCTTAACATCGTTCAGACCGTGGCGCCCGAAGGAGCTTGGCCGATGGCGATCACCCTCAACGTCAATGGCAAGGATGTTTCCGTCGACGCGCCGCCCGACACCCCGCTGCTCTGGGCGCTGCGCGACGATCTCAATCTGACCGGCACAAAATACGGGTGCGGCATCGCCCAATGCGGCGCTTGCACGGTGCACCTCAACGGCCTGCCGCAGCGTTCGTGCCAGGCCCCGATCGGTTCGCTCGCCGGCGTGAAGATCACCACCATCGAGGGGCTGGGCGGCGACCACCCGGTGCAGGCGGCTTGGATCAAGCACGACGTGCCGCAATGCGGCTACTGCCAGTCCGGCCAGATCATGAGCGCCGTGGCGCTGCTGGCCAAGACGCCCAAACCCACCGACGCCGACATCGACGCGGCGATGAGCGGCAACATCTGCCGCTGCGGCACCTATCAGCGCATCCGCGCCGCGATCAAGGACGCGGCCGGCGTCGTCGCCGCTTGAGGGCGCGGTTATGAACGCCTCGGTGACGGACCTGTCGGTCTCCCGACGCGCGCTGCTGATCGTCGCCGCCTCCGCATCTGGCGGCGCGCTGCTCGTCGGATGCAGTCCGGCCAGTCTGCTCAGCATCGGTGAGCCCAAGCGCGATTTCGGACCGTTCGGTCCGTTCGTCCGCATCGACCGCGACGGCTCGGTGACCGTGGTCAACAAGCACATCGAGTTCGGCCAAGGTTCGCACGCCGGCCTCGCGGCCATCGTCGCCGAGGAGCTCGACGCCGACTGGGACAAGGTGAAGGTCGTCCAGGCGCCCGCCGACGCCAAGGTGTACGCCAACCTCTCACAGGGCGTGCAGGCGACCGGCGGCTCGTCGGCGATCAGCAACTCCTGGGATCAGCTGCGGCTGGCCGGCGCGGCGGCGCGGGCGATGTTCCTGCAGGCCGCCGCCGCCAGGTTCTCGGTCTCGGCGGCCGAGCTGACCATCAAGGACGGCGTCGTCTCGCACCCCTCGGGCCGGCAGGCGAGCTTCGCCGAGCTGCTCCCCGACGCCGCCAAGATCAAGCCGCCGCAGGCGCCGGCGCTGAAGGACCCAGCCAAGTTCACCCTGATCGGCACGAACCGGGTGCGCCGCAAGGACTCGGTCGCCAAGTCCACGGGAACCGCCAGATTCACCCAGGACGTTCACCTGCCGAACATGCTGACGTCGATGGTGGCCCACCCGAAGCGGTTCGGGGCCAAGCCCAAGAGCTTCGACGATGCGGCCGCGCGCCAGGTCCCGGGCGTTGTCGACGTGTTCGTGATCCCGACCGGCGTGGCGGTCGTGGCGAACAACACCTGGGCCGCCCGCCGGGGCCGCGACGCCCTCAGCGTCCAGTGGGACGAGGCCAAGGCCGAAACCCGGGGCACCGACGCGCTCGCCGATCGCTATCGCGCCCTCTCGGCCTGGGACGCGCCGACGGACGCGGTGAAATGGCAGAGCTTCGAAAGCCGTCCGCCGCCGGCCGGAACGGCCGCCGGACCGCTGGTCGAGGCCGCCTACGACTTTCCCTATCTCGCCCACGCGCCGATGGAGCCGATGAACTGCGTCGCCGAGATCGGCGGCGGCAAGCTCAAGCTCACCGTCGGCTCGCAGGTTCCGACCCTCGATCAGATGAACACTGCGCTCATCGCCGGCGCCTTGCCGGGCTCGGTGGAGATCGAGCAGCTGTTCGCGGGCGGCTCGTTCGGCCGGCGCGCCAACTTCAAGTCCGACTACGTCTCCGAATGCGTCCACATCGCCAAGCACGTCGGCGGCGGCCGCCCGGTGAAGCTGGTGTGGACCCGCGAGGACGACATGACCGCCGGCTACTACCGGCCGCTCACCCATCATCGACTGAAGGTGGAACTGGGCGCCGACGGCCTGCCGCATACATGGACGCACCGGGTGGTCAGCCAGTCGATCATGAAGGGCTCCCCGATCCCGGTGAAGGGCCTCGACCCGAGCGTGGTCGAGGGCGCCGAGGGCTCGCCCTACTTCGCGGCGACGCCCTACGTGGTCGGCGAGGCGGCGCTGATGGACGTGGGCGTGCCGGTGCTTTGGTGGCGCTCGGTCGGCGCCACCCACAACGCCTTCGTCATGGAGCACACCGTCGATCAGCTGGCGCGGCGCGCCGGGCGCGATCCGGTGGACTACCGCCGCGCGCTCTACGCCAAGGCCGGCCCGTCCGCCGCCCGCCACCTGGCCGCGCTCAACCTCGCCGCGGAGAAGGCGCCGTGGGGCAAGCCTACGGCTGGCTGGACCCGGGGCGTGGCGGTGCACGAGAGCTTCGGCTCGGTGGTGGCGCAGATCGCCGAGGTGAAGCTGGACGGCGCCATGCCCCGCGTCGGCCGGGTGGTCACCGCCATCGACTGCGGCATCGCCATCTCGCCGGACCAGATCGCCGCGCAGATGGAAGGCGGAACCTGCCTCGGCCTCGCCGCGGCGCTCTATGGCGCGATCGACATGACCGACGGCGTCGTCCAGCAGCAGAACTTCGACGGCTACCGCGTGCTGCGCATGAACGAAGCGCCTTACGTCGAGACCTACATCGTCCCCTCGGGCGCCCGCCCCAGCGGTGTCGGCGAACCCGGCACTCCGGTGATCGCGCCCGCGGTGGCCAACGCCCTGCTGGCGATCACTGGTAAGCCGACCACGAGCCTGCCGCTGGTGAAGGGGGCGTAGCGACGCTCGAACGTCCGGTTCCGGTCGCGACGCCAATACGTGTTGCCGACCCTGAACGGACCTCTACTTGCGATTCGACGCGCGCCAGCCGCATGATCAAGCGGTGTCAGGTCCAACTGAGCCAAGTTCGTCGCAGGCGAGCGCCGCCTTAGGCGCGTCGGTACGCCGCTACTATGGCTGGCGGCCGCGAAAGCGTTGGCGTTGGACAACGAGCATGCCAACGCTCCGCTTATGGCTGGCGGGCTTCATGGTCGCGATAACGCCCGGGACGGCGATCCTGTGGGCGCACCTTCATCTCTCTGGCTACACCTACAACGACGACGGCAGCCGAAACCTCGGGCACGTGGCGAAGGCGCTAGGATCGGATTTGATACTGACCTCCGTATTGGGCGTGATCATTCTTGGCCTGGGGCTCCTGGCGGTGCTTCTAGCGCGCCGAAAGGGAACGCTAACTGCGACGCGTCTGCTTTTGTTCGCGTGCGGATTGGGCTCGGCAATTGGACTGATGGCCGCTGGACTGTTGACCTTGATCCCCGAGAACAGGTCGTCCGGCCTCAAGCTGTTGGCTTTAACTTCGTCGGTTACGGCAGCGGCTTTTCTCATGGCAATGCTTCTCTGCCTTCAGTTCATTGTGGTATCCGCTACTCCATTCCGCGCCACACCTGCAGGCGCTAGGTCTTCGAGCACCCTAATCCGTCTGATTGACCGTTCAGTCCTCTTCGTCGCCGCTGCGGCTACGATCATTGCAGTCGCCTGGATTGCACAGCTCTGGCTATTTGCGATCCAGCATCCTTGCGACTGCGGCTAGCCCGGTGTGGCGGTGGCCAAGGTCCGCTTCCCGGCGCGGTGTCACGGGCAGTGATCGACCCACAGCTGCTGTTGCCGGTCCTTAGCGGACGAAGCGGGAGGGATGGGCTACAAGGAACCCTTGGCCACGACGCGGCGACGAGCATGGACTATCCCGACTTCGATCTTGCCGTACGCGACGAATTCGTTCGGCCATTCTACTTGAAACTTCTCCATGGAAATTTCGCACACCGGAACCAGGGCAAAGACGAATTCGATCGCCTACTGGCGAACGCAGCCTCCGCTATCTCCGATGACCAACTGAGCCGACTCTTGGAGGAGAAGGAGTGGCGTGGCCGCTTGTGCGCCGCGTGGTTCATCGCGCTCTCCAGTCGCACGCCGTTCGTCAGGTCAATTGGCGAAAAGCTCCTTGCCAGCGAGCTGGTCTACGCTGGCCAAGGATATTGCGTTGCGCTCGGTCTAATAGGTG
>DATJRL010000038.1:0-3378 GCA_035504785.1 Caulobacteraceae bacterium | reverse complement strand
GGCTCGGCCAAGAGCCGCGCCACCGCGTCCGCAAAGGCCATGGGCTCGTCCTCTATGAGAATGTCGCGCCCCGGGACCGCATCGATCCCTTCGGCGCCGAGCGTAGTCGAGACCATCGCCTTCCCCATGGCCATCGCCTCGACGATCTTGAGGCGGGTGCCCCCGCCCAGGCGCAGCGGCACCACGACCGCCGCCGCGGCCGCCAGATGCGGCCGCAGGTCCGGGACGAAGCCCGTCAGCTCAACCCGAGGCCCGGCCAGCGCCAGGAGCGAAGGCGGCGGGCGCCCGCCAATGATCTTGAGCCGAGCGTCCGGGCGCGCCTCCGCGATGCGAGGCCAGATGTCCTGCACAAAATGGGTGACGCCGTCGATATTCGGGATGGTGGACAGGAGCCCGAAATAGACCACGGTCCGGCCATCGGGCGGAGGATCGCCGGGGCGCGGCTGATAGTAGTCGACATCCGCGGCGTTGGGAACGACGGTCGTGCGCAGGCCCGGCGCCTCACCGAGCAGTCGCTGCTCATCGTTCGCGCTGCACACATAGACGCCGTCGGCGCCGCGGTAGGTCCCAAGCTCCTCGCGCCTGAGCTTGCGCCAATTGGCGCGAGCGTAAACGCGGCGGCCCACGCTGCCTCCCGCCCGCGCGAACTGCCGCGTCAAGTCGTAGGCGATTTCATGCGAGTCCACGACCAGCGCCGGCGGCTTCTTGCCGGGCGGCGCCTGGCGCAGATGGTAGTGGCCAAGATACGGGAACTCCAGGTTGACCAGATCGAATCGCCTGGCGCGCAAGATCCGATCGAGGCTCTCCTGCAACGCCGGCAATGTGACCCGCAGCCGCTCGAAACTGCGGATCGAGGCCAGGGACCGGACCTGCAGCAGCCGTTTGGCGAGGCCCTCGCGACCGTAGGGGTTGGGAACGAGCACCACTTCGCGGCAATAGGCCTCCATCGCGCGGCGGCACTCGTCGGCGTCGAACTCGTCGTCGACCAGCATGGCGGCGGTGAGATCGTGGCGTCGCGCGAGCTCAGTCATCAGCCCATGGATCCGCGCCTGGGCGCCGAAGCGCGGAGGACTGGCCGGCATCTGGGAGACGTAGAGGATATTCAGGCGTTCTGCGCTCACGGATTCAGCGGAAAACGCGGTTGCGATGACACCAGCGGACGAAGACGTACACCGCCCAAACCCGCGACCAATACATGCCCGGCGCCCCCTCGAGGAAGGCGCGCCAGAGCCTCGCCACCGCCACGGGATCAAGCCCGACCGGGGCGATCGCCCGCGGGTCCCGCAGCGTCTCATCCATGGCGTCCTTCAGCCCGCGCCGGATCCAGCGATCGAACGGCAGCACGAAGCCGCTCTTGGGCCGCTCGAACAGCGCCGGGTCAAGGCCGCGCAGACCTATGCGCCGCAGCACGGTCTTGCGGCCGAGCGGCTCGTAGCGCGCAGAATCGGGCAGGCGGTCCACGCTCTCGAGCA
Organism: Caulobacteraceae bacterium; assembly: GCA_035504785.1. GTDB lineage: Bacteria > Pseudomonadota > Alphaproteobacteria > Caulobacterales > Caulobacteraceae > Acaudatibacter. Next base: position 1,906 of record DATJRL010000038.1, on the reverse strand, counting down.
CGACCTGGTCCACCAGCGGCACCCGCTGCTCCAGCGAGCAGGCCATGCTGGCGACGTCGTTGTCGCGCAAGAGCCGCTCGCCGAGAAAGAGCCGCTGCTCCATCACGCTGATCGCGGAGAGCGGCGTGCGGCCCCGGCTCTCGACCAGGATTCGCTCTCGCATCGCGGCGGGCAAACCGTCGGCCAATCCCTCAGCGAAGTCGGACGCCAGGAGCTCACGCTGGAACCCGGGCAAGAAGAGCGCATAGGCCAACTGGTAGAGCGCCAGCAGGTCATCGCCGTGACGCACCATCTCGGGAAGTTTGGCCCAGCGGGTCTGAGGCGGAACCGGCGCGCCCGAGCGTCGCAACGGCCTGGTGGCGAGGCTCGCCACGGCCGCCTGCAGGCTTCGCGGCGCCAACCTAGCGCGCAGGGCCCAGCGATGCAGCGTCGGCAGATCGCGATAGGAAGTGTAGCCTCCGAAGAGCTCGTCGCCGCCCGTCCCGGACAGAGCGACTGTGAAGCCGGCCTCGCGAATGGCGCTCGATACATAGTAGGAATTGAGCCCGTCGAAGGTCGGCTGGTCCAGGCTGTTCAGCGCGGTCTCCAGGTTCTCGACGAAGCGCGCCTCCGTCAGCACGACTTCGTGGTGCTCGGTCCCGATCGCGGCGGCGATCCGCCTCGCGATCGGCCCCTCGTTCAGCTCCTCCTCCTCAAAGGCGAGAGTGAACGTATGGACGGGAGCTTGCGCCGCCAGCCGGGCCAGGTTGGCGACGGCTGACGAGTCGACGCCGCCGGACAGCAGGACCGCAAGCGGCACATCGCTTTCCAGGTGAAGCTTAAGCCCCTCGTCCAGGACTGCGGTTAGACCGTCCTCATGGGTGATCGGATCGGACGCGCGATCGGGAATACGCCAGAAGTCCTGCTGGCGAACCTCCCTGCCCTGGCCGTCGAACTCGGCGAGGCGCCCCGGCCAAATGAGGTCGACGCCCTTGACGGCGGTCCCGGGGCCGACCACGAAGCCGTTCCATACGCCGCTCGCCACCGCTTGCGGGTCGAGGCGAGGCGCGCCCAAGAGCCCGGAGGACAAGAGGGCGCGAAGCTCCGAAGCGAAGGCCAACGACCAGCCCGCGTCCGGATCGGACGACCGCGCGAGGTAGAGCGGCTTGATGCCCAAGGGATCCCTGGCCAGCAGGAGCCGGCGCTGCTTCGGGTCCCAGCAGGCGAAGGCGAACATGCCGCGCAACCACGCCACCGCGTCTGGCCCGTGCAGGCCGAGGGCGCGCAGCATCACCGCGGTGTCCCCGCTCGATTGTATCACCTGCCCCTCGGCCTCCAGGCGCCGCCGGAGCTCGCGGAAGTTGTAGATCTCGCCATTGAAGACGATCACGTGCCCGGTCGCCGGGTCGACCATGGGCTGCGCGCCGGCGGGCGAGAGATCGAGGATGGAGAGACGGCGATGGGTGAGCAGCGCGCCCCAGCCGCGACAGTCGGGCGCGGACACCCATGTCCCGCTCCCGTCCGGGCCGCGGTGGACCATCGCCTCGTTCATCCGCGCGAGGGCGACGCGGTTCGCGTCATCCACTCGCCCGATGATCCCTGCGATGCCGCACATCGACTAGGCCCCCTGAAGAATAGCGCCCTCGCCGAGGGCGCCTGAAGGCCGATCGGTCGTTTCGTATCGCGAGCCGACCCCACAAGAGCCTGACTCCAGCGCCTCCGACGCGATCTGTTCCAGTCGCTTCGCCCGAGCCCGCATTTTCTCCGTCGGCGCCAGGCCTAAAGTGTCGAACACCGCCAGAATGCGGTGCAGCCAGTCGTGCCGTTGCGCGGCCTGCCGGACATTGTTGCGCCTCACCGCTCGCAGCCGCTCCGGGTCGCCATTCAGATCCGCGAGAATGCGGGCGATGTCAGCAGAATCGAAGGG
>DATJRL010000037.1:0-8271 GCA_035504785.1 Caulobacteraceae bacterium | reverse complement strand
GCGCCGCAACCCGATCCTTTCGCCCGCATCGCCCACCGTTTCGCCACCGCCGGAAAGTTGGCCGCGGCGAGCAACATGCTGAACTGGGACGCCCAGACCCACATGCCTCCCGGCGGCGCCTGGGCGCGCGGCGAACAGATCGCCGCCATCACCGAGGTTCGCGCCGACCTGATCGGATCGGAGGCGGCGGGCGACGAGCTGCAAGAGGCCGAGGCCATGGCCGGCGCCCTGGCCGACGACGAGCGCGCCGACCTGGCGGAAATGCGCCGCCGCCACGCGCACGCCGCGGCCGTTCCGAAGGACCTGCAAGCGGCCAAGTCCCGCGCCTCGCAGGCGCTGCAAGCCGTCTGGCGCCAGGCGAAACCCGAGAACGACTACGCGGCCTTCGCCAAGGGGTTCGCCGAACTCCTCGGCATCGTGCGCGAGATCGCCGCGGCCAAGGCCGAAGCGCTGGGCGCGACGCCCTACGGCGCGATGATCGACGAGTACGACCCGGGCGTCAGCGAGGCGATCATCGACCCGGTGTTCGCCGATCTCGCCGCCTTCCTGCCGGGCGCCATCGCCGAGATCCGCGAGCGCCAGGCGGGCTGGCCCGATCCCGTCCCGTTCGGCGAGGTCTCCGTGGAGCGCCAGGCCGCGCTCTCCAGCCGCATCGCCCTGACGGTCGGCCACCAGCCGGACAACTTCCGCATCGACGTCGCCCCGCACCCGTTCTCGGTGCCGCACAGCCCCGGCGACGTGCGCTTCACCACCCGCTACGACGCCCACAACGTCCGCTTCGCCGTCTTCGCCACCCTGCACGAGGCGGGGCACGCCATGTACGAGTTCAACCTGCCGCGCGGCTTCGCCTTCCGCCCCGCCGGCGAGGCGCGCGGCATGACCGTGCACGAGAGCCAGTCGCTGTCGCTGGAGAAGCTGGCGGGGCGAAGCCGCGAATTCCTCGGCTGGCTCGCGGGCGCCATGGCGGAGGAGTTCGGCGGCGATGCGGCTCGGTGGGCGGCGCCAAATGTGCTGAACACCGTGCGCCGGCTCGACAACGGCTTCATCCGGGTCGAAGCCGACGAGGTCTCCTACCCTCTGCATGTCATCCTGCGCTACCGGCTGGAGCAGGCGCTGATCCGCGGCGACCTGCAGGTTCCCGACATCCCCTCCGCCTGGAACGAGCTGTTCGAGAAGCTGCTCGGGCGCACCCCGCCGGACCACGCCCACGGCTGTCTGCAGGACATCCACTGGTCGGCCGGGCTGATCGGCTACTTCCCCAACTACGCCATGGGCGAGATGCTGGCGGCGCAACTCTTCGAGCGGGCGACCGCCGACAGCCCCGACATCCTGCCCGCGCTCGCCCGCGGCGACTTCGAGCCCTACTTCGCCTGGGTGAAGCCCCGCGTGCACGAGCGCGCCAGCTTCGTGGACTTCGCGACCCTCGTCCGGGACGCCACAGGCGCCCCGCTGAGCGCCGCGGCGTTCAAGCGGCACGTGACGAAACGGTACCTGGAGGAGGCGCCTTAAGGTGAGGTCGGCGATCGCAAGCTCACCCGAAGTGCTGATCGAGACGCCAAGGCTGCGGCTTCGTCCCTGGCGTGAGAGCGACCGGGACGCCTTCGCCGAAATGCACGCCGATCCCGAAGTCATGGTCGATGCGCCAAGACCGCTGAGTCGCGAAAAGAGCGACCGCAAACTCGATCGCTATGTCGCCGCCTTCGAACGCGACGGCCTCTGCCAATGGGCGGTGGAGACGCTGGACGGTGACTTCATTGGCTACGCCGGCGCGACTCGAATACCGGACAGTCATCCTCTCGGTGCGCATGCCGGCGCCGGCTGGCGGCTGGTGCGGCGCGCCTGGGGCCGCGGCTACGCGACCGAAGCCGCTCGCGCCGCTTTCGAAGACGCCTTCCGGCGCGTTGGAGTGCGCGAGATCCTGGCCTACACCTCGCCGGACAATGCTCGATCCCAGGCGGTCATGGCGAGGTTGAGTATGCGGCGCGAGCGCCAGCTCGACTTCACAGCCGATGATTGGACGGGTTTGGTTTGGAGCGCGACGCCCCTGTCATGGCGCGCGTGAACGCGGTTCTCTTCGACGCGGACGGCGTCCTCCAGCTCGCGCCCGACTTTCTGCATCTGCGGCTGGCCGAGGCGATCGGTCGAGCAGCGGACGAGCGGGAAACCTGCATGGCGGAGGTGTTCGCGGCCGAAGCTCCAGCCCTCACGGGCGCAGCCACGTTCGAGGCCGGGCTGCAGGTCGCCTTGGCGAAGCTGGAGGCCAAGTGCGACGTCGATACGGTGATCCGCCACTGGTGCGAGATCGAGCCCGACGGAGCGATCCTGGCGATGATCGGACGGTTGCGCGCCAAAGGCGTCTATTGCGCCATCGCCTCCAATCAGGAACGCAACCGGGCGCGGCACATGTCGGAGCGGCTCGGCTATGGCCGGGCCTTCCACCAGGAGTTCTATTCCTGCGATGTCGGACATGCGAAGCCGTCGCCAAGCTACTTCGAGGCCGTCATCCGCACCGCGGCCCTGGCGCCGCACCGCACCCTCTTCATCGACGACCGGCTGGAGAACGTCGAGGCCGCGCGGGGGTGCGGCCTGCTGGCCGAACAGTTCGTGCTCTGGCGGAGCGGCGCGACGGAGCTAAAGCAGATCCTTCGCAAACATGGTCTCGCAGCGGACAGCTGATCCGTCAGCTCGATCGCGCCCCGGCCGAGGGGCCGACCGAACAGGATGCCGCCGTCGGGGATGCGCTGTCCGCCCCGGGCGCCGCCAGCTGATTCACGATGTCAAAGACCGTCCGCCGGAACGTCACTTCAGGTAATCATGGACGCCGCGGACCGCAAGCCCCCGGACTGAAAATTGTCGCGCCTCAGCTCAGCTCCAGCCCCCGCACCGCCTTGCGGATCGTGGCGAGGGACTGGCCGACGACCATGCCCTTCCAGTCGTCGGCGTCGCCGTAGAAGGCGGCGCGGATGTGCTGCTTGATCGGGCCGGCTTCGGGGCCGGCGGGGTCGCCGTAGGCGTGCAGCCAGGCGTCGGCGCGCAGGGCGGTGAACACCGAGGCCAGCGACAGCGTGCCGTATTCCAGGGCGATGCCAGTGACGGCGGCGTGGCTGAGGAGGCGCGGCGCGGCGGTGAGATTGTCGCCGGAGGTGACGGCCGAAGTGGAGCTGCCATCCATCGGCGTGGTGATGTTGTTCCCGTACCAGGCCATGCCACGCACGTGGTTCGGCGTGCCGGCGGGGTCGGACATGATCGGCTCGGCGTAGCCCCAAGGGCCGAGGCCGGTGTGGTAGTCGATGATCGCCACGTGGCCGGCCTGGCCGAGATACTCGCGGTAGATCTGCTCCTGGGTCCGCCTCGCCCAACTGGGCGCCTGGCCGCCGTAGAACACCCCTTCCGGATGCTTGTACTGACCGCCGGACAGCGCCTGCTGCAGGGCGAGCGGCCCGTACTTGTCCGCAAACGCCGTCAGCTCGGCCCCGCTCCGTTGCTGAGACTCCGGCGTCCACTCCCGCGGCGCCGCGGCCTCGGCCAGCGCGTCGTAGGCGGCGTTCTCCGGCAGCTGGCCGCCGAAGTCGATCCAGTTGCGGTTGAGGTCGATATTCTCCTCGGTGACCCGGCGCAGCCAGGCGAAGCCATAGGGGTTGATGGCGTGCACCACCAGGGCGGCGACGCCGGTGGGCAGGGTCTCGACCTCGCCGCGCACCAGCCAGTTGATCTGCGCGCCGGAGCCGCAGAAGCCCTCGGCCCCGTGCGTGCCGGACACCAGCACCAGCACCTTCTCGGCGCGCCGGGGCCCGAACCAGGCGACGTCGGTCGACAGGTCCCGGCCATCGGGCCCCAGGTTGGGATTGGCGTAGCGCGCCAGCACCCCGCCGGCCGCCTGCGCCGTGGTCACGAACTTGGCGCGCGCCTCCTGATAGTCGTCGCTGAAGCTATCGGCGCAGTTCATCGCCCCTCCCCTCGGGTTCGTCTCAGCCCTATGACGGCCGGACGCGGCTTGGAAAGGCGCTTATGACCCAACGCTACGATTTCGCCTCGGACAATGTCGCTGGCGCCATGCCGGAGGCGCTCGAGAGCCTGATGACGGCCAACGCCGGCTTCGCCTCCAGCTACGGGACCGATCACGTGTCGGCGCGGGCGGCCGATCTGATCCGCGAGCTGCTCGACGCCGACGCCGAGGTGCGGTTCGTCGCCTCGGGCACGGCGGCCAATTCGCTGTCGCTGGCGGCGCTCGCCCAGCCGCACGAGGCGGTGCTCTGCCATGAGGACGCCCACATCGCCACCGACGAGACCGGCGCGCCGGCGTTCTTCGGCGCGGGCCTCGGCGTCATCGGCCTGCCGGGCGCCGCCGGCCGCATCGACCCGGCCGCGCTCGCCGCGGCCCTCGCCCGTCCCGACAGCGCCCACAGCCAGGCGCCCGCCGTGCTCTCCCTGACCAACGCCACGGAGTACGGCGCACTCTATCCGGAGGCGGCGCTGGCCGCGTTGGTCGGCGCGGCCAAGGCGGCTGGCCTGAAGGCCCATCTCGACGGCGCCCGCATCGCCAACGCCATCGCCGCCGGCCTGCCGGCCGCGAGCCTGGCGCGCCTCGGTTTCGACATCGCCGTCCTGGGCGGGACCAAGGCCGGCGCGACGCCGTCGGAAGCCATCGTGCTCTTCGACAAGACGCTCGCCCGCCGCTTCGACGCCCGCCTGAAGCACGCCGGCCAGCTGGTGTCCAAGGGCCGCTACCTCGCCGCGCCTTGGATCGGGCTCCTGGAAACCGGCGCCTGGACCGCGCGCGCCGCCCACGCCAACGCCATGGCGCGCAGGATGGCGGCGCTGTCGCCCTTCCCCATCGCCCACCCGGTCGAAGCCAACGCCGTCTTCCTGCAGCTGGGCAGAGAGGCTCGCCGGGGCCTGCGGACGGCCGGCTGGCGGTTCGAGACCTGGGTCGGCGGCGAGTCGCGCTTCATGTGCTCCTGGGCCACCACCGAGACCGCCGTGGAGGAACTGGGCGCGGCGCTGAGGGCGGTGGCTTAGGCTGACCGCTCCTCACCCGCGTAGCGGGGGAGGTGGCATGCCCCCGGGTCCGACCGAAGGTCGGCCCGAGGACAGGCTCCGCATGACGGAGGGGGCGCTCGGCGGCTGCCCCCTCCACCATCCTTCGGATGGTCCCCCTCCCCCGCTACGCGGGTGAGGAGTGGGTCAAAGCTCGGTGAGCTCCCCAGCTATCAGCTCGCAGAACTTGGCGAGGTCGAGGTTGCCGCCGGAGACGATGGCGACGATCGGGCCGTCGCCGGCCTGGCCGGCGAGGGCGGCGGCCAGCGCCAGAGCGCCGGCGCCTTCGGCGATCACCCGCGCCTTTTCCGCCATCAGCCGCATCGCCCGGCGCGTCTGCTCCAGACTCACCACCAGGGCGCCGTCGACCACCGGACGCATGCGCTCCCACATGCGCGGAATGACGCTGCGCCCGCCCGCGCCGTCGACGAACGAGGCTTCCCAGGCCGGAAACTCCCGCGGGCCGCCAGCGGCGAAGGAGACCGAGAATGGCGCGGCGGTGGCGGGCTCCACGCCGAAGACCTTGACGCTCGGCTTCAGCGCCTTGATCGCGCTGCCGACGCCGGTGAGGAGCCCGCCGCCGCCGACCGCGCCGATGACGGCCGCGGCGTCCGGCGCGTCCTCGAGGATCTCCAGCCCCATGCTGCCGTGGCCGGCGATGAACTCGTGGTCGTCGAACGGGTGCACCAGCGTGCCGTCCATGCCCTCGAAGGCGTGCTCCTCCAGCGCCTTCCAGGCCACGTCGAACGGGACCATCACCAGCTCGGCGCCCAGGGCCCGCATGCGCTCCAGCTTGGCGGCGGGCGCGGTCTCGATCACGACCACCTTGCACGGCACGCCGGCCTGGCGCGCCGCGTAGGCGACGCCCTGCCCGGCGTTGCCGGCGCTGATCGTCCAGACCCCGCGCGCCCGCTCGGCCTCGCTGAGCATGGCGACCGCGTTGGCGGCGCCGCGCAGCTTGTAGGCGTTGATCGGCTGCAGGTTCTCCAGCTTGAGGCGGATATCCGGAAAGCCTGGGCCGAGCTCCAGGCGCACCAGCGGCGTGCGCAGGATGGTCCCGGCGATCCGCTTGCGCGCCGCCTCGATGTCGGAAAGGCTGATCGGGCGGACCGGCGGCAGCGGCGAGGCGGACATCAGCGCATTCCTTCAGAGAGCCAGGGCAGCTTGTCGAGATCGACGTTGCCGCCGGTGAGGATGATCCCGACCGCCTTGCCCTCGACATCGACCCGGCCGTCGCGGATCGCGGCATAGGGCACCGCGGCCGAGGGCTCGACCAGCACCTTCAAGGCCTCCCAGAGCGCGCGCATCGCCTCGACGATGGCCGCCTCGCCGACCGTGGCGACGGCGTCCACGCGGGCCTCGATGTGGGCGAAGGTGTCCGGGCTCAGCGAGGCGCGCAGGCCGTCGGCGATGGTGTGGACCTCGGTGAGCGGGATCAGGCGGTGCGCCGCGTAGGACCGCGCCGCATCGTCCGCGCCGGCGGGCTCGACGCCGATGAAGCGCGTCGCGGGCCTGAGCGCCTTGACCGCGGTCGCCGCGCCGCTGATCAGCCCGCCGCCGCCGATGGGGCAGAGCACGACATCCAGCGCCGGCGCGTCTTCCATCAACTCCAGCGCGGCCGTCCCCTGCCCGGCCATGACCTTGCGGTCGTCGTAAGGATGCACCAGCGTCGCGCCGGTCTCGGCGATGACCTTCTCGGTGGTCGCCTCGCGCGCCGCCTGGGTGTTGTCGCAGAAAGTGATCCGGCCGCCGAGCCGCTCCACCTGCTCGACCTTGGGCCGCGCGGCCGCCTTCGGCATGACGATGTAGGCCGGCACGCCGCGCAGGGCCGCGGCGCGGGCCACCGCCGAGCCGTGGTTGCCGGACGAGTGGGTCGCCACGCCCTTCTCCGCCTCGCCGTCGGTCAGCGAGAACACCGCGTTGGTCGCCCCGCGCGCCTTGAAGGCGCCGATGTGCTGCAGGTTCTCGCACTTGAAGTAGAGCCTGGCGCCGGCGGCGGCGTCGAGCACGTCGCTGGTCAGCACCGGCGTGCGGCGCACGTAGGGCCCGATGCGGACGCGAGCGGCCTCGATGTCGGCGAGAGTCAGCAGGGAATCGTCGGCCACGGGCGCCTCTGGGCTTTGAGCCTCGGGGGTGAATGGGGCCGTCTAAGCCGATCAGCCGGTCTGCGCCAAGGCCGCGCCTTCAATTGCGTCCGCCGCGCGCTCGAGACCTGTGTAGAGTTCGTCGCGCCGGGCGTAGGCCAGCGCGTTGGCGGACCAGGCCGCGAGTCGGTCCGGCGTCGCCCGCGCCAGCGCCGCGGCGAGGTCGGCGGCGCGGAAGGGCTCGGGCAGGACGACGCCGGCGTCCGCGGCGATCACGTGCTCGCCGTAGCCGCACACGGCCGTGGTGATCACCGGTAGCCCGCCCGCCATCGCCTCCAGGATCACCGTGCCGGTGACGTCGGCGCGCGAAGGGTGCAACAGCAGGTCGGCGGCGGCCTTGGCGTGCCGCAGTTGTTGCGGCGAGCAGAAGCCCAGCCAGGCGACGCGGGCGTCGACGCCCAGCCGCCGCGCCTCGGCGCGAGCCGGCCCGCCGGGGCGGCTCGCGGGGTCGAGGCCGGTGACCACCAGTCGCGCCGACGGCGCGGCGGCGAGCGCCGCGAACGCGCGATCCAGTCCCTTGGTCTTCGGCTGCAGGCCCATCCAGAGCCAGACCGCGGTCGCCCCGCCCAAGCCGAGCCGCGAGCGCGCCTCGTCCCGGGCCGTCGGCGTCGCGACGTCCGGATCGGAAGCCAACCGGTCCACGGTGGGGGGCAGCAGGACGAGCCGCTCCGCCGGCGTCTGGTTGTTGCGGACGAAGGCGTCGCGCTGGGCGCTTGACAGGCAGAGCGCCAGCGAGCGACCCGCCGGCCCGAGGGCCTCGCGCTCGAGCCGGGCGTAGGTGCGGTAGCGCGGCATCAGGGACCTCGGGGCCGGCGGCCGCGAGCGGGACGGGTCGGCGCAGAACACTAGGTCGAACCCGGGGATGGCGTGGAAGGCGACGGTGCGGTCGAACCCGTGGGCGGCCCGGCGTGCATCCTCGGCGAAGGCGGCGAGCCGGCCGTGATTGCTGGCCCCCCGGGTGCGCAGGAGCTGGATGTCGACGCCCGCCGGCGCCTGTCCCGCTGGCGGCCGGGTGGTCAGGAAGGCGACCTCGTGGCCGCGGGCCGCGAGAATCGCCGCCAGCCGCAGCGCATGCTGCTCGAGGCCGCCA
>DATJRL010000036.1:0-19141 GCA_035504785.1 Caulobacteraceae bacterium | reverse complement strand
AACCGGCTGATGCGCATTGCCTACGGGCCGTACGAGCTGGGCTCGCTGGAGCGCGGCGACGTGGCCGAACTACCGCCGCCTTCGCGAGGCGGGGCCGGGGTTGGGGGGAAGGCGGCCGATGCGGGCTCGGTGCGGGACTTGGGCAAACCCCTGAAGGCGAAGCGCCCGCACAAACCCCCACCCCTGACCCCTCCCCTCAAGGGGGAGGGGAGTTCCTGGACGTCGCCGCGTTCGAGCGTCCCCAGCTCGTAGGGCCCGTAGCTCACCCGGATCAGCCGGTTCACCGTCAGGCCGAGCGCCTCCAGCACCTTGCGGACCTCGCGGTTCTTGCCCTCGGCGAGGCTGAGTACGATCCACTGATTGGCCGCGCCTTCGCGGATGTCTTCCAATCGCGCCTCGATCGGGCCGTAGCGGACGCCCTCGACGGTGACGCCGTTCTTCAATCCGTCGAGCCTGGCCTGGTCGACGTGGCCGCGAGCCCGGGCCCGGTAGCGCCGGACCAGGCCGGTGGCGGGCAGCTCCAGCCGCCGCGCCAGCTCGCCGTCGTTGGTGAGCAGCAGCAGGCCCTCGGAGTTGAGGTCGAGCCGGCCGACCGAAATCACCCGCGGCAGACCCGGCGGCAGCGCCTCGAACACCGTTCGCCGGCCCTTGGGATCGTGGTGCGTGGTCACCAGGCCCGAGGGCTTGTGGTAGCGGAAAAGCCGGGTGGGCTCGGCCTTGGCGACCGGCCGCCCGTCCAGCGTCACCCGGTCGTCAGGCATGACCTTTACCGCCGGCGTGGTCAGCGTCTCGCCGTTCAGCGCCACGCGGCCAGCCGCGATCAGCCGCTCGACTTCGCGGCGCGAAGCGACGCCGGCGCGGGCCAGCACCTTGGCGATGCGCTCGCCGGCCGACTCCGGCGTCAAGGCCGCCGCACCTTGACCTCGCGGCTCCGCGTCGGCTTCGTCGTCCCGATGAGCGTCCATGACGAGCCGACCATGCGCATCGCCCTCGAGGAGGCGCAAGCCGCCGCCGCGCGGGGCGAGACGCCGATCGGCGCGGTCGTGGTCGATCCGGCCACCGGCGAGGTCGTCGCCCGCACCGGCAACGCGCCGATCGGCCGCAACGACCCGACGGCCCATGCCGAGATCCTGGCCCTGCGCGCCGCCGGCGAGCGCGTCGGCAACTACCGCCTGCCCGGCCTCGAACTCGTCGTCACCCTCGAGCCCTGCGCCATGTGCGCCGGCGCGATCAGCCACGCCCGCATCGGCCGCCTCGTCTTCGGCGCGACCGACTCCAAAGGTGGAGCGGTGATCAGCGGCCCCCGCTTCTTCGAACAACCCACCTGCCACTGGCGCCCCGAGGTCGAGGGCGGCGTGCTGGCGAATGAGAGCGCGGCGCTGCTGAGGGATTTCTTCCGCGCGCGCCGTTGACATAGGTTGACCTAGGTAGGATAGGTTGTCGGCAGGAGGTTCCTATGGCCGCCAAATATGCTCGCCTCGGACGACACTTGAGGAACACCTCGGAGAATCGCATCCGACTCTCGTTCAAGGACGTCGAGACAATCCTCGGATTCGATCTTCCGAAGTCGGCAAGGACCTTCGCCCCCTGGTGGGCGAATGACGACGGCGGCTCGCACGTGCAGGCGCAATCCTGGATGCAGGCCGGGTGGCGCACACGTGATGTTGACGTGCGGGGTGAGCAGGTCACTTTCGAGCGCGCCTCAAACCCGATCGTTCAGACTGCTGGCGGGGTTGAGGAACCAGGAGTCGCGTTCGTCCGCAACGAGTTGCGGATCGACACCAGCCAGCTCTCGGTGGGCGCCAACCGCGTTCTGTCGTTCTATCTTGAAGACGCGAAAGGCAATGCGAGCCACGCACTGGAACTCGCCCTCGACGACGCGATGGTCCAGCGTCGGCGACGCCTGATCAGCTGGTTCCGAGACAACGCGCCGACCGTCCCCGGCGACAGCACCGAGATCATCCGAGAAGCGCGCGATGCCCGCTGAGATTGTCATCGACGCCTCGGTGGCCGCCAAGGCGTTTCTTTCCGAAGAGGTCGGCTCGGATGCCGCGGAGGCGTTGATCTTCTCCGGCGTATCACTGATCGCCCCCGAATTCGTGCTGGCGGAACTCGCCAACGTCGCTGTCACAAAGGTTCGGCGAGGCGACATCGAACGGCACTTGGGCGCACGCATGTCAAAGTCGGCGACGGAACTCTTCGCGGAACTGGCTTGCGCGGCCGACCTTTCGGCGCGGGCATTCGAACTTGCGGTCGATCATGGGCTGTCCGCTTATGACGCGCTCTACGTCGCGCTCGCGGAGGCGCGGGGTTGCGTGCTCGTGACCGCCGACATGCGCCTGATCAACCGGGTCCGGGAAGCGGGACTGGGGGTCGCGATTCGAACGCCCTGAGTTGCCTTGGCTCCGCCCTGGCGCAAAAGTTCGCAGCATTGGAACCAGGGAGGATTTGAGATGGGCTTGCTCGATGGGAAGGTCGCCATCGTCACCGGGGGGGCGAACGGGCTCGGCGAGGCCTATTGCCGACTGTTCGCCAAGGAAGGCGCCAGCGTGGTGGTCAACGACCTCGGCGGGGCCCGCGACGGCACCGGGGGCAGCGCCACGCCGGCGCAGAAGGTCGCCGGCGAGATCGTCGCGGCGGGCGGCAAGGCGGTGGCCAACGGCGACGACGTCTCGACCATGGAGGGCGGCAAGCGGATCTTGCAGTCGGCGCTGGACGCCTTCGGCAAGGTCGACATCCTGGTCAACAACGCCGGAATCCTGCGCGACCGCACCTTCGCCAACATGACCGAGGAGGAGTGGGACGCGGTGGTGAAGGTGCACCTGAAGGGCGCCTATTGCGTCACCTGGCCGGTCTGGAACTGGATGAAGGACCATGGCGTCAAGGGCGTCATCGTGATGACTTCGTCGGGCTCGGGCTTGATCGGCAACTTCGGCCAGGCCAACTACGGCGCGGCCAAGGCCGGTCTCTACGGCCTGATGCGGGTGCTGACGCTGGAGGGCCGCAAGTACGGCATCCGCCTGTGGGCCCTGGCGCCCGGCGCCTACACTCGGATGACCTCCGACCTGCCCGGCCGTCGCGACCGCGAGCCGGACCCGATGAGCCTTCCCGAGCGCATTGCGCCGGGGGTGCTCTACATGGTCTCCGACCTCTCCGGGGATCAGACCGGCAAGGTCCTGTCGGTCTCGTCGCGGGGCGTGCGGGAGATGAAGATGATGTCGGCGAAGGGCTTCACCCCCACGGCGCCCTGGACCGCTCAAGACGTGGCCGATCACGCCGCCGACATCTTCTTCCCGGAAGAGCCGGTGCGCGTGCCGGCTTAAGCTCTGGCGACCAGGGCGGCGCGCAGCATCACGCGCTGGCCCTCGTCGAGCGTCGCCAGCGCCCGGCGTATCGGAACCATGCGAGAGCCGGTCTCGATCTCGCCGGCGCGCTTCAGCGCGGCCCGATGGAAGCTGACCGCTTCGGCGACGAACACCGGCTGCAGGAAGTCCGGATAGAAATATCGGTAGCCCTCTGGTTTCGGCGTCAGGTGGTGAAAATGCAGCACCGCGAACTGCCGCGCCGCGTCCATCCGCCAGCCGCACTCCTCCAGCACCTCGCGCCGCAAGGCCGTGTCCCAACTCTCGCCCGGCTCGATGCGGCCGCCCGGCATGACGTGGCCGGACCCTTGCCCATCCCGGATCACCGCGACGGATTGTCGCCTGAAGACCACCGCCCGAACGGAACTCGCCAGGTCTGACGGCGGCGCCCTCGCGGTCAGATAAACCCGCCTGCGCAAACGGATTTCACCCCAGCGATGTTCGTCTTCGAAGACCGCCTCCTGGGCGCCCGGCCATCCGTCCAGCGCCATTCGTCAGCCCCCTTCCGCCTCGCCCTATCCGACACCGCATCTTGCCGCGAAACAATGCTCGTGTAGATTCAAACAAACGTTTGTTTGAATCTACGGAGGGTGTCATGGACTTCGATTATTCGCCTCGGCAGAAGGAGCTGATGCGGCGCGTCTCGGACTTCATGGACGAGCACGTCTATCCGGCCGTGCCCGTCTACGAGCGGCAAGCCCACGAGGGCGAGCGCTGGAAGGTGATCCCGGTCATTGAGGAGCTGAAGGGCAAGGCCCGCCGCAGCGGCCTTTGGAACATGTTCATGCCGCCGCACTCGGGAGCGCCGCATGTCGACGACACGTTCCGCTTCGAGGGCGTCCAACTCACCAACCTCGAATACGCCCCGATCGCCGAGCTGTTGGGGCGGGTGAGCTTCGCCTCCGAGGTGTTCAACTGCTCGGCGCCGGACACCGGCAACATGGAGATCCTCAACCGCTACGGCACCTTGGAGCAGAAGGAGCGGTGGCTTCGGCCGTTGATGGACGGCGAGATTCGTTCGGCCTTCCTGATGACCGAGCCGCAGGTGGCTTCCTCGGACGCCACCAACATCGAGACCCGCATCGAGCGGGAAGGCGACGACTACGTGATCAACGGGCGCAAGTGGTGGTCGTCCGGGGTCGGCGATCCGCGCTGCAAAGTTGCGGTCGTGATGGGCAAGACCGATCCGAGCGCCGCGACACACCAGCAGCAGTCGCAGATCCTGACGCCCATGGACGCGCCGGGCGTAAAGGTGCTGCGCATGCTGCCGGTGTTCGGCTACGACGACGCCCCGCACGGACACGCCGAGGTGCTGCTGGAGAACGTGCGCGTGCCGGCGGAGAACATCCTGCTGGGCGAAGGCCGCGGGTTTGAGATCAGCCAGGCGCGGCTGGGGCCGGGCCGCATCCACCACTGCATGCGCACCATCGGCGCGGCCGAGGTCGCGCTCGAGAAGATGTGCCGCCGGCTGATGACGCGGAAGGCGTTCGGCAAGTACATTTCCGAGCACTCGGTGTGGGAGCAGCGGGTAGCCGCGGCGCGCATCGACATCGAGATGACGCGGCTCCTCTGCCTGAAGGCCGCCGACATGATGGACAAGGCCGGCAACAAGGCCGCCCGGCTCGAGATTGCGATGATCAAGGTGGCGGCGCCCAATGTCGCGCTGCGCGTCATCGACGACGCCATCCAGGCGCACGGCGGCGGCGGGGTGACCAGCGATTTCGGTCTGGCCCGGCTCTACGCAAACCAGCGCACCCTGCGCCTTGCCGACGGTCCGGACGAAGTGCACAACCGCACCATCGCGCGGATGGAGTTCGCCAAGTACGGCGATGCCCAGACGCGGATTCGGGCGGAGCGGGACGCCGAGCGCGTGCCGGTGGGAATGCGGTGAGGTGCGAGTGGCGATCACGCTGGATGACGAACTGAAGGAACTGATCAACGGCGCGCTGATGGCCGGAGCCCCGATGATCGTGGCCAGCGTCGATACGGAGGGGCGGCCGAGGCTCAGCTTCCGCGGCTCGCTCGCGGCGTTCGGCGATGACCAGGTCGGCTTCTGGATCCGCAACCCCGAAGGCTCGACGCTGGCGAACATCGCCGCCAATCCGCACGTGGCGATGATGTACCGAAACCCGCAGACGCGGGTGATGATGCAGCTGGCCGGACGGGCGCGGGTGGCCGAGGGCGACGACCGCGACCGGGTCTACGACAACGCGCCGGAGTTCGAGCGCAATGCCGACCCGGAGCGTAAGGGCGTCGGGGTGATCATCGACCTCGACCGGGCCGAAGGCTTCCTCGGCATGACGCCGGACGGCCAGCGACGTCTGTTCCGGATGGAGCGATAAGCCGGCGGCGCGCTCGCGTGGCTATCGCGGCTGCCGCTTATTGGGATTGCGGGCGCCGCTCGGCTCCGGCACTCTGGCGCAGATGGATGGCGAGGGTGCGACCAAGCGGCATCGGCCGGACCGGCTTGACCCCGCGGGCGAGTTCCCCCTCGACGCCACGGCCTACATCTTCCACCTGTTTTCAGTCACCTCCCGCCATCGCGAGGCGAAGATCGACGAACTGTTGAGGCAGCTCGACCTCAACCTGCCACGCTACATTGCGCTCGGCATGATTGCGCGCTTCGAGCCGTGCTCGATGACGCATTTGGCGGGCTACAGCGCCGTCGACCGAACGACGCTCACCCGGATGACCGACCAACTGGTGCGCGCGAGCCTGGTCGAGCGCACGACGCCGCCCACCGACCGACGCCAGGTGCTGCTCTCGATCACTGAGACGGGGCGCAGGGTGCTGGAGGCCGCGCGGAAATTGGTCGACGGCTTGAACGGCGCACTGGTGCGGAACCTGCCCGACGCGGACCAGCGCGCCATCGCCCGCGGCTTCGAACGAATCGTCGCCAACCTCACGAACGACCCGGCGCTGTTGCGGCGGCTGCTGCTGGAGGAGGACGCCTGACGGCGTTAAGCCGTCGGCGCGGCGCGCGGCCGCGACCCGAACGGAGTATCGGATGCCCAATGCTTCCCAAACGCATGCCGAGCTTGGCCGCGCGCCGAGCGGGCCGGACGCGGTTCCCGACAGTCGTGGCGTCAATCTCTACCGCGCCGACCCCGACCTGGCGGCGCTGCTGCCGCTCTATCTCGGCGCGGATCTGGCCGCTCACCTGACGCCGCATCTGGACCGGCTGGGCGCGCTGGCCGGCGGCGATCTCGACGAACTGGCGTCCGTCGCCGACCGCAACCCGCCCACGCTGGTGGCGCGCACGCGCCGCGGCGAGGACCTCCAGCACCTGGAAAAGCACCCCGCCTATCGGGCGATGGAGCGGCTGGCCTTCGCGGACTTCGGCCTGGCGGCGCTGTCGCACCGGGGCGGCGTGCTGGGCTGGCCGGACCCGATGCCGCCCGCGGCCAAGTACGCCCTGACCTATCTGTTCGTGCAGGCCGAATTCGGTCTGATGTGCCCGGTGAGCATGACCGACAGCCTGACCCGGACGCTGCGCAAGTTCGGCGATCCGGCGCTGGTCGCCCGCTACCTCCCGGCGTTGACCGCCCTGGATTTCGGCAGCCTGCACCAGGGCGCGATGTTCATGACCGAGCAAGGCGCCGGATCGGATGTGGCGGCGACCACGGTATTGGCCGAACCGGCCGAGGACGGCGCCTGGCGCCTGAGTGGCGAAAAGTGGTTTTGCTCCAACCCTGACGCCGATCTCGCGATGGTGCTGGCGCGGACGCGCGGCGGGCCGGCGGGCCTCGCGGGCGTGTCTCTGTTCCTGCTGCCGCGGCGCCTTCCCGACGGCTCGCACAATCCCTACCGGATCGTTCGCTTGAAAGACAAACTGGGTACGCGCTCGATGGCCAGCGGAGAGATCCGGCTGGAGGGCGCGCTCGCCTGGATGATCGGCGAGCCCGGCGCGGGCTTCCGCCAGATGGCGGACATGGTCAACAACTCGCGGCTCTCCAACGGCGTCCGCGCCGCCGGCCTCATGCGCCGGGCCCTGACCGAGGCGCTGCACGTGGCCGCTCACCGCGTCGCCTTCGGGCGGCGGCTGATGGACATGCCGCTGATGCGCCGACAGCTGTGCAAGCTGATGCTGCCCGCGGAACAGGCCCGCGGCATAATGTTCCAGGCTGCCGAGGCCCTGCGCCGCTCCGACGCCGGCGAGGAGGGCGCCTACGCCCTGGTGCGCATCCTGACGCCGCTGATCAAGTTCCGCGCCTGCCGCGACGCTCGCAAGGCGACCGGCGACGCCATGGAGGTGCGCGGCGGCTGCGGCTACATCGAGGAGTGGCCGGAGCCGCGCCTGGTGCGCGACGCGCATCTCGGATCGATCTGGGAGGGGACCAGCAACATCGTGGCGCTCGACGTGCTGCGCGCCGCCCGGCGCGAAGGATCGCTAGGCGCGTTGCGGCGGCACATAGACGGACTCGCCGCCGAGGTCGGCGCGAACGTCCTGCCGAGTTTCGACGGGGCCTGCGAGCGGGCTTTCGCGCTGGCCGAGGCGGCGGCGGCCGACGGCGGTGAAGCCCATGCGCGCCAGGCGGCGTCGGGGCTCTACCACGTCACGTCGGCGGCGACGCTGGCCTGGGAAGGCGCAAGCCTCGGCCTCGACCGACGGACCCGGCTGTCGCGCCTGGTGCTGCGCCACCGCGTGCTGGTCCGCGATCCGCTGCGCCTGGAACCGGATGACGAGGACCTCGACGTGGTCGTCGATGCGGCTTTGCGTTCGGTCGAAGCCGTCTCGGCTTAGGGCAGGTCCTGGCGCTGTTCGGCGCCGTGGCGGTCGGCCGCGTTGCTCGGCCCGGCGCTTCAGCGGAAGCGCCAGGCGCTCCGTCCAGGTCGAGACTGCCCGCTCAGTTTGGATCGATGCGCAGGCTGTGGTGGGCCGCCAGCGGCTGGTAGGACCCCTGCCCCGGCCGCACCGAGTAAGCTGCCGACGCCATGATCTCGGTCCCGCCGCGGGCCGCGGCGCTGACGCACTGTGCGGTGTCGTACATCGCGTGCTGGCCCATGCAGAAGATGTCCTCGTACTGCGGCCCGGCGACGGCCATGCATTGGTAGAGGTTGAGCTTTGCCATGCGCAGGCATTGGGCGCTGGAGGTCTCCGTGAGCAGCGGCGAGAGCCGCTCGCGGTCGCTGGCGCGGGCGTGACCGAGGACGGCTTCCGCCGCCAACGCCAGCGCCCGGGCCTCGATGGCGCTGTAACCCGCCGGCGCGTCGGCGTCCGCGGCCTCCGCGCCCCGCGCGGCGACGCGGGCCATCATCGCTTCGTTATCCGCCTCGGTGGGCTCGCTGCGCGAGGCCGACAGGCTCTTCACCTCGGCGAGCCGGCCCTGCGCGTCGGGCACGAACACCTTCGACCACGCCTGATGCTGCACCGAGTAGGCGGCGATCTTGACGTGGCTGCCGGCGGAGACCAGCGGCTCCGCCTGCGTGGCGAGGGCCGCTTCGACGCGCCGCGCCGCCCCGGCCGCCCCGTCGATGCGGGTGGCTTCGAACGGGTCTTCGACCAGGCGCTCGGCCAGGGCCGCCCGGGCCTCGCCACGGCCGGCGGCGCGGTCCACGCCCTCGACGAAGTTGTCGTCCTGCAAGGCGGCGATGGCGCCATAGGCGATCATGCCCTCTTCGAGCTGGCCGGTCTCGTAGGACGAGACCGCCTGCAAGCCGCGGTGCACCGCCTCGCCGTTGGCGAAGCCGCCGTCCACCGCGGCAGCGCCCCGCATGTAGGTCACGAACGCCGTCGCCGCCGACACCACGTCGCGCGGCATCTGGAAGCTGTCGTCCCCATAGTCGTCCGCGATCGCGCCGCCGACCACCACGCAGGCGCCGACCAGCGCCCACGCCGCCACACCACCGATTTTCATCTGCCCCACTCCACCCCGAAACGCCCTCGCGCCCTTGATGGAGCCACCGCCTCGCTTACCGCCCGAATAATTTTTGTAGTTAAATCTCAGTTATCCAAGTTTTCATGGTTCACGGTTGTTTGAGAATACAGATTACGCGTCAGGACGGAACAAGGTTATGCAGCATACCGACGCCCGAGGACGCGGGAGGCGCCGAATAGTCGCAGACCCAGCGCGAGTTGCTTGCCGACCTTTCGGGGCTGCCGTAGGACGTCTGCCGGCCGGCGGCGGATCGGACTGCGGTCGCGAAATCACTCCCGCGCTCGGCGACGCCCTTGACTCCGCAGAGCGCCTGCCATACCTGCCGCACTGTGTTAGCACTCGGGCGCCTAGGCTGCTAACGGCTTGGCGCGCGCCGGGGGCGCACCCCAATCAGGCCGTAAACTCTACGGAGAGAACAAACATGGCGTTTCGTCCGCTTGGCGACCGCGTCCTCGTGCGTCGCGTCGAGGAAGAAGAGAAGACCAAAGGCGGGATCATCATTCCCGACACCGCGAAGGAAAAGCCGCAGGAAGGCGAAGTGATCGCCGTAGGCCCCGGCGCCCGCGACGAGAGCGGCAAGATCCACGCGCTCGACGTTGCGGTCGGCGACCGCATCCTGTTCGGCAAATGGTCCGGCACCGAAGTGAAGCTCGATGGCGAAGATCTCCTGATCATGAAAGAGAGCGACATCCTGGGCGTCCTCGAACCGGTCAAGAAGGCGAAGGCGGCCTAAGGGCCTCTTCCCACAACACACCCATTCACCCCTAAGACGAGGAAGCAGAAGCAATGGCTGCCAAAGACGTCTACTTCGCCTCGGACGCCCGTGATCGGATGCTCCGCGGCGTCAACATCCTGGCCAACGCGGTCAAGGTGACCCTCGGCCCAAAGGGCCGCAACGTGATCCTGGAAAAGTCGTTCGGGGCGCCCCGCTCCACCAAGGACGGCGTCACTGTCGCCAAGGAGATCGAGCTCACCGACAAGTTCGAAAACCTCGGCGCACAGATGGTGCGTGAGGTCGCGTCCAAGACCAACGACGCGGCCGGCGACGGCACCACCACCGCCACGGTGCTCGCCCAGGCGATCGTGACCGAGGGCCTCAAGTACGTGGCCGCCGGCATGAACCCGATGGATCTGAAGCGCGGCGTCGACAAGGCCGTGGCCAAGATCGTCGCCGAGATCAAGGCGAGTTCCAAGAAGGTCACCACCAACCAGGAGATCGCCCAGGTCGGCTCGATCAGCGCCAACGGCGACACCGAGATTGGCGACATGATCGCCAAGGCGATGGAAAAGGTCGGCAACGAAGGCGTGATCACGGTGGAAGAGGCCAAGAGCCTCGAGACCGAACTCGACGTCGTCGAGGGCATGCAGTTCGACCGCGGCTACCTGTCGCCCTACTTCATCACCAACGCCGACAAGATGGAGGCCATCCTCGAAGAGCCGCTGATCCTGCTCTTCGAAAAGAAGCTTTCATCGCTGCAGCCCCTGCTGCCCGTCCTGGAAGCGGTCGTGCAGTCCTCGCGTCCCCTGCTCATCGTGGCGGAAGACGTCGAAGGCGAAGCGCTCGCCACGCTCGTGGTCAACAAGCTGCGCGGCGGCCTGCGCGTCGCGGCGGTCAAGGCGCCGGGCTTCGGCGATCGCCGCAAGGCCATGCTGGAAGACATCGCCACCCTGACCGGCGGTCAGCTGATCAGCGAAGACCTCGGCATCAAGCTCGAAAACGTCGGCCTCGACATGCTCGGCAAGGCCAAGAAGGTCTCGATCACCAAGGACGACACCACCATCGTCGACGGCTCGGGTGAGAAGGCGGACATCGAGGCCCGCATCGGCCAGATCAAGCGCCAGATCGAAGACACCACGTCGGACTACGACAAGGAGAAACTGCAAGAGCGTCTCGCCAAGCTGGCGGGCGGCGTTGCGGTGATCCGCGTCGGCGGCGCGACCGAAGTCGAAGTGAAGGAGAAGAAGGACCGCGTCGACGACGCCCTCAACGCCACCCGCGCGGCGGTCGAGGAAGGCATCGTGGCCGGCGGCGGCGTCTCCCTCCTGAAGGCGGCGAAGGCCCTCGAAGGCCTCAAGGGCGAGAACGACGACCAGGAAGCCGGCATCCACATCATCCGGCGCGCCCTGCAATCGCCGATCCGCCAGATCGCCGAGAACGCCGGGGTCGAAGGCTCGATCGTGGTCGGCAAGGTGATGGAAAATGCCTCCGCCACCTTCGGCTTCAACGCCCAGACCGAGGAGTACGGCGATCTGGTCGCCGCGGGCGTCATCGACCCGGCCAAGGTCGTGCGCATCGCGCTGCAGGACGCCGCCTCGGTGGCTGGCCTGCTGATCACCACGGAAGCGGCGGTGGTCGAAGCGCCGAAGAAGAACAGCCCCGCGCCGGCGATGCCGGGCGGCGGCATGGGCGACATGGACTTCTAGTCCCGGTCACCTGACTGACGTCAAAGGGCGGAGCCACCCGGCTCCGCCTTTTTTCTTCGCGCCGGAGGCCCCCTTCGGCCTTTCGGGCCGCTTCCCCCAAAGGGGGAAGATAGTTACCGCGGGAGGGGGCCTCCGCCGTCTACTTCTTCGCCAGTTTCTCGATCGACTTCTGCAGCGAGGCGAAGCCGGCGGTCATGCAGGCCATGATGGCTTCCGCGTCGGCGCTGACCATGCCGGCGGGCTCCGCGTGGCCGTTGGTTTTCTTCTTCGGCGCCGAGGTCATGCCGGCCTTCTCGCGGACCTTGGCGTAGGCTTCGCGCAGGCGGCGACCGGAGTCGTCCTCCTCGTTGATGTACCACTGCAGCATGTTGCAGGTCATCGAGTCGTAGGCGCCGTCGGCGATGGCTTTGCGGATGTCGGCGAAGGTGTCGCCGCGTTCCTCGCGCTCGGGCCCCACCTTCTCGCAGTCGGAGATCTTCGGGTTGGCGTAGCGCGCCAGGCGCTCGGCCGCCTTTGGGTCGGGCTTCGGTTTCAGCTCGTAGCCCAGTTCGCAGAGCCGACGGCAGAACAGCTGCCCGTGGCTGGTCTCGCGGGCGGCGACGAGGCGCAATGCGTCGGCGAGTTCGGCGTCGTCGGTCGCGTTGGCCCAGGCCTCGAGGTAGACGCCGGCTTCGGTTTCGGCCAGCGAGATGGCGTTGAGCAAGCCCAGATAGGGTGGCTTGGCGGTGGTTTCGGTCATGGCCATGGATCGGTTCCTCGTGGAGCCTTCATCGGGGGAGCGCTCTCGAGGCGTCTCCTGGTCCATGCTAGGCGCGAAAGTCCCCCGGCGGCAATCTTGCCCCCAGGTCAACGAACGACAGTCGGGGATCGCCGCCTTGGGGGCCTTCAGCGCCGCACCGGCTGGTCGGCGCCCAACACCATATTGGCCACGAGGCTGACGAACCAGATGACGATGACCGTGAAGATGGCGTGGAAGATCGTGCCGATGTGGAAGGTGTCGTGGCCGACGAACGTGTTCACCAGCCAGCTCACCACGTAGAGCATCAGCGCGTTCACCACGAGCAGGAACAGCCCGAGGGTGATGATGGTGATCGGCAGGGTGAGCAGCGTCACGATCGACCGGACGAAGGCGTTGACCACGCCCAGCAGCAGACCGCCCACGATCAGGGGGGTGAGACCCACGATATGGGGGCCGAAGTGCAGCTTGGAGGCCACCCAGAACCCAGCCGCGGCTACCAGGCCGCGCAATATGAAACGGATCATCTTCCGGTCACCTTGACGTTGACGTTGACGTTGACGTAACGAGGTCCTGAATTATCAGCGATAAGGTACAGCCTTACGCACAACCGTTAGGGAGACGGCCATGCCAACCGAACTCAGGCGCCCTGAGCGCACGTTCACCATTCGCCAGCTGTGCCTTGAGTTCAAGTGCACTCCGCGAGCGCTGCGCTTCTACGAGGACAAGGGCCTGCTCTCGCCGGCGCGGCAGGGGTTGAACCGCGTCTACTCCTACAAGGACCGCGCCCGCCTGCAGCTGATCCTGCGCGGCAAGCGGGTGAACCTGTCGCTGGCGGAAATCCGCGAGATCCTCGACCTCTACGACAAGAACGACGGCGGGGCGCAGCAGAACGCCACGGCGCTGCGCAAGTTCCGCGAGCGCATCGTGATCCTGGAGAGCCAGCGGGACGACATCGAGCACGCCATCGCCGAGCTGAAGACCGCCTGCGAGGCGATCGAGACCTCCCTGGCCAAGAGCCGCCCGGACCTGCTCCCCCACGCCGAGGCCTACGACAACGTCGTCCGCGCCCGCGTCGACGGCCGCCACCCGGAGACGGTGCGGTAGTCTAAGCCTCCTTCTTCTCCCCTTGCCGGAGAAGGGTCTAGTCTCTCGCCCAAAGGGAGGCCGCCCATGAGCTATCAGCCGCCGGTGCGCGAGCACCTTTTCGTGCTGCGCGACGTGCTGGAGATCGAGGCGCTGGCCAATCTGCCCGGCTTCTCCGATGCGCCGATGGACCTGATCGAGCAGGTGTTGGAGGAAGCCGGCAAGTTCTGCGGCGAGGTGCTGGCGCCGCTGAACGGCGTCGGCGACAAGCAGGGCTGCGTCTGGCATTCCGACGGCTCGGTGACCACGCCGCCCGGCTTCAAGGAGGCGTACCGGCGGCTGGTGGACGGCGGCTGGCCGGCGCTGGGCGCCGAGCCGGCGTTCGGCGGCCAGGGCTTGCCGGCGGTGGTCAACCTGGCGTTCAGCGAAATGAGCTCGGGCGCCAACATGGCGTTCTCCATGTACCCGGGCCTGACCCACGGGGCCTATTCGGCGATCCTGAACGGCGGCTCCGACGCGCAGAAGGCGCTCTACCTGCCCAAGCTCGCCACCGGCGAGTGGGGCGGCACCATGAACCTCACCGAGCCGCAGTGCGGCACCGACCTCGGGCTGGTGCGCACCAAGGCCACGCCGGCCGGCGACGGCTCCTACAAGATCAGCGGCCAGAAGATCTGGATCAGCGCCGGCGAGCACGACCTCGCGCCCAACATCGTCCACCTGGTGCTGGCCCGCATCGAGGGCGCGCCAGCCGGCACGCGCGGCATCAGCCTCTTCATCGTACCCAAGTTCATTCCGGACGCCGAAGGCCAGCCGGGCGCGCGCAACTCGGTGAAGTGCGCGGGCCTCGAAGAGAAGATGGGCATTCACGGCAACGCCACCTGCGTGATCAGCCACGAGGAGTCGACCGGCTGGCTGGTAGGCGAGGAGAACCGCGGCCTGGCGTTGATGTTCGTGATGATGAACGAAGCGCGGATGGGCGTGGGCCTGCAGGGCCTTGCGCAGGGCGAGGCGGCCTACCAGGCCGCGGCGAGCTTCGCCAAGGAGCGCCTGCAGGGCCGCGCCCTCACCGGCCCGAAGAACCCCGACGGGCCGGCCGATCCGATCCTGGTCCATCCGGACGTGCGGCGCATGTTGATGAACGCCCGCGCCATCCTGGAGGGAGGGCGCGCCTTGATCTTCTGGACCGCCCTGCACGGCGACCTGGCGCGGCGGCATCCGGACGAAGCGGTGCGGCGGAAGGGCGAGGACTACATGGCGCTGCTGACGCCGGTGGTGAAAGCCTACCTGACCGACAAGGGCTTCCAGATCGCCTCGGACGCCATGCAGGTCCACGGCGGCTCCGGCTTCACCGAGCACTTCCCGGCCAGCCAGTACCTGCGCGATTCCCGCATTACCCTGATCTACGAGGGGACCAACGGAATCCAGGCGCTGGACCTCGTCGGCCGCAAGCTGGCGGCCAACGGCGGGCGGGCGATGACCAGCTTCTTCGCCGAGCTCGACGCCTTCACCGACGCCCACGTCGGCGACGAGCCGCTGAAGCCCTACGTCGAGGCGCTGGCGGCGACCAAGGCGCAGCTGCAGGACGGCACCTTCTGGCTGATGCGCAACGGCGTCGCCAATCCCGACAGCGCCGCGGCCGCCTCCACCGACTACCTGCACCTCTTGGCGTTGACCGGCCTCGCCTACATGTGGGCCAAGATCGCCAAGGTGGCGCGGGCGAAGATCGCGGAGGGCGACGCGGACCCGTTCTACGCCAACAAGCTGATCGTCGGCCGCTACTTCCTGGAACGCGTGCTGCCGGACGCGGCGGCGCACCTCGCCAAGCTGAAGACCGGCTCGGAGTCGGTGATGGCGCTGCCGGCGGAGGCGTTTTGAGCACCTACCGGGCCAGCGTTGACTGGCGGCTCGAGGGTGACTTCGCGACCCGCCGCTACAGTCGGGTGCACACGATCGGGTTCGACGCGGGGCTCGTCGTGCCGGGCACGGCCGGACCGGCCAATGTCGCCCCGCGCTATGGCCGCGCCGACGCCATGGACCCCGAGCAGGCGTTCGTCGCCTCGCTCGCGGCCTGTCACATGCTGTGGTTCCTCGATGTCGCCGCCCGCGCCGGCTTCGTCTGCGAGAGCTACCGTGATGAGGCGGAAGGCGTGCTGGAGGCGGGTCCGGAGGGCAAGGAGATGATGACACGGATCGTTCTGCGCCCGAAGGTGTCGTTCGCCGCCGGCAAGGCGCCGACGCCGCTCGAACTCACGCGCCTGCATCACAAGGCCCATGAGGCCTGTTTCATCGCCAATTCCGTAAAGAGCGAGGTGGCGATCGAGCCGCGCTGAGCGACCGGTTCCTAACAACCCCTGAAGGCCCATTTTACGAAGCCTTATGGAGCCTCGTGCACTATGGCGCCCGACTGGGGTAGGGTTGATGGGCGAAGACAGTCTGGGGCCGGTCGCCGCGGAGCGCACGACTCCCCTCGAGCATTTAAGGGTCCTGGTGCTGGACGAGCGGGAGGTCACGCGCCGCACGCTGGCGCTATTCCTGGACTGGTCGGGGGCCAGCGTCACCTGCGCCGAGACCCTGTCGGAGGCGCTGGCGTTCCTCACGGTGCGGCGCTTCGACGCCATCCTCACCGACATCAGGCTGCCCGGCGTCGGCTTGCGCGGCGGCCGACCGGTGCTGGCCGGCATCGCCGGTCCGAACGCCTGGGCGCCGGTCCTGCCCATCGATGGCCGCGTCCACGACAGCCTTGAAACGCCGGCCCACGCCATCGGCTTCCTGATGGAGATCGGCGGGACCATCGATCCGGCGCGCATCTGCCGCGAACTCCTGAGCCTCGAACCCCGCCCGCCAAGGGTCGCGGCGGCCTAAGGTCTGGCCAGCCAGGCCCGCGCCCGCGCCCGCAGCGCCGCGTGGTCCTTCAGTTCGCACTCCCAGACGGTCTCGACCCGCCAGCCGGCGGCTTCCAGCGCGCCGCGCACGGCGACGTCGCGAGCTCGGTTGCGGGCGATCTTGCCCACCCAGTAATCGCGGTTGGCCTTCGGGACCCGTGCGCCTCGGGGGCAGTCGTGGCCGTGCCAGAAGCACCCGTGCACGAAGATCGCCAGCCTGCGCCCGGGCATCACGATGTCCGGCTTGCCCGGCAGGTCGGCGCGGCGGAGCCGGTAGCGCGCGCCCAGCGACCAGAGCAGCCGGCGCACTCTCAGCTCCGGCGCGGTATCCCGCCCCTTCACCCGGCGCATCACCGCCGAGCGTGTAGGGGCGTCGAAGACATCGGTCCTTCCCGATGTCATCCCGGAAGCCCCGCAGGGGCTATCCGGGACCTCCCTCCCGAGCATCGCGACGAGATCCCGGATCGGCGGCGCTGCGCGCATTGTCCGGGATGACACCGGGAGGGCGGCGGTCGGTTCAAAGCCCCTCGAACAGCGCCGTGGAGAGGTACCGCTCGGCGAAGCTGGGGATGATGGTGACGATCATCTTGCCGGCCATCTCGGGGCGCGCGGCGACGTCGAACGCCGCGGTGAGCGCCGCGCCGGCCGAGATGCCCACCGGCACGCCTTCGATCCGGGCGCAGAGCCGCGCCATCTCGAACGCGTCCTCGTTGGTGACCTGCACCACCTCGTCCATCACCCCGCGGTCGAGGATCGCCGGCACGAAGCCGCCGCCGATGCCCTGGATCTTGTGCGGACCCGGCGCGCCGCCAGACAGCACGGCCGAGGTGGCCGGCTCGACGGCGACCATGCGCACCGAGGGCTTGCGCGCCTTCAGCACCTGACCGACGCCGGTGATGGTGCCGCCGGTGCCGACGCCGGAGATCACCACATCGACGCCGCCGGCGGTGTCGTTCCAGATCTCCTCGGCCGTGGAGACGCGGTGGATGAGCGGATTGGCCGGGTTCTCGAATTGCTGCGGCATCACCGAGCCCTTGATCTCGCCCAAAAGCTCGCGGGCCCGGGCGACCGCGCCGGCCATGCCCCGCTCGGCGGGGGTCAGTTCCAGCCGCGCGCCGAGCAGGATCAGCATCTTGCGCCGCTCCAGCGACATGCTCTCCGGCATCACCAGGATCAGGTTCAGCCCCTTGGCCGCGGCGACGAAGGCGAGCGCGATGCCGGTGTTGCCGCTGGTGGGCTCAACGATGACCGTGTCCGGCTTGATCAGCCCCTTGGCCTCCATCGCCTCGATCATCGAGACGCCGATCCGGTCCTTCACCGAGGCGATCGGGTTGAAGAACTCCAGCTTGGCCAGCACCACGCCTTTGGGCTTCAGCCGCGCGGTAAGCCGCGGCAGGCGGATCAGGGGCGTGTCGCCGATGGTGTCGAGGATGGAGTCGTAGATCTTGCCACGCCCGGCGCGCTTGTAGCGGGCGGCGTCATACTCTTGGCTGGCGGTGTCCATGCGGCGTCCCTCGGCCTTGAGTCCCTTGCAGGGCGACCTTAGGCTTTGGGGCCGATTTTGGAAGCGGCAGGCGGTGCCGACGGCCCTTCCCCGACATACCGGCAGCGGTTAACCATTGCTTAGCGGCGATTCCCTACCTATAGAACAAACTCGGAACAGGGACACCACGAGAACATGGTCGATACGGATACGTCGCCAGCGTTCTTCGAGTTCTTCGCCGGCGGTGGAATGGCACGAGCCGGGCTAAGCCCGGAATGGCAGTGCTGGTTTGCGAACGACTTCGACCACAAGAAGGGTTCAATCTACCGCCAAAATTGGGGCGATAAAGAACTCCTGACCGCTGATATCCGCGGCCTTTCGTTGGCGAACTTGCCGCCGATCAGACCTGATCTCGTGTGGGCTTCATTTCCTTGCCAGGACCTATCTCTCGCAGGCGCGGGAGCGGGACTACGAGGCGATCGTTCGGGCACGTTTTGGCCATTCTGGCGTCTCGTCGAAGCCTTGGTTCAAGATGGTCGAGCTCCAGACATCGTCACGCTCGAGAATGTCTGCGGCACCCTGACTTCCCACGAAGGCAAAGACTTCACGGCGATTGTCAGTGCGTTCGCGCAACTCGGCTATCGCGTTGGCGCGCTGGTGGTTGATGCCCAGTTGTTCGTGCCTCAATCTAGGCCGCGCCTGTTTTTCGTAGGAGTTCGCCGCGACCACGACGGTCTCGCGACCGAACAAGCATCTGACCTATGGCATCCAACGGCATTGCGACGTGCATTTGACCGCCTAGGTCCAACGCTGCAGCAATCGTGGATTTGGTGGGACTTACCCGCTCCAAACCGGCGCAATCAGCGCCTCATCGACATTGTCGAACCATCCCCGGCGGACGTCGATTGGCACTCGCCTGGGGAGACCGGCCGTCTATTGTCGATGATGTCCGACTTACACCGGGCCAAGATCCAGCGGGCGGTGGAAAACGGCAGCAAGATTGTTGGCGGGCTCTATCGCCGGACCCGCCGTGACGAAAATGACAACCCAATCCAGCGAGCAGAAGTGCGTTTTGACGACGTTGCCGGCTGCCTCCGCACGCCTGCAGGTGGGTCAAGCCGACAGACTCTCATAGTCGTCGACGATGGCCAAATCAGATCGCGGCTAGTCTCGGGGCGAGAGACCGCCCGACTGATGGGCCTACCCGACAGCTTCGAGCTACCCAATCGTTACAACGAAACCTACCACCTAACCGGGGATGGCGTCGCAGTTCCCGTAGTTCGCCACCT